>RFPC01000069.1 GCA_009926305.1 bacterium | reverse complement strand
TGGGAGCAGTGGTGGCTACTCACTGGGAAATACCAGAGCCCCTGACTTTAGTCTTCTGACTGCCGTACACAAACCAATAGATGAAAAGCAGAGAAAAATGCCCGTGGCAAGAGCTGTTACAATTCTGTTTCCAAATCTCTCAAGACAATAACCATCTGTAAACACGCCACTTTTTTATCTCTCTGCACCGCTCCCCAGATAGCTTCAGATGCACCCTTTCACCATGATTTGTCATCTCAAGTGATGTATTTGTCTAACTCTAATTCTGTTCTGGAAGCTTATGTGTGGGATTACTGGAATATTCAACTTTGGAATGCCTGTCGAGGAATCCGAAATTCGTGGCTTTACCTCATCTTTGAATCATAGAGGACCAGATGGTTCAGATGTAATGATCGATGGCGACCTTGCTCTTGGGCATACGCGCTTAGCAATTCTAGATTTAAGTGAGCAAGGAAAATGTCCAATGCCATATACCGCACCAGATGGCACCACTTATTGGATAACATTTAATGGCGAGATATATAATTTCATTGAAATAAGAGACAGACTTAAGGACGCAGGCTATCAGTTTCGAACACAAACTGACACTGAAGTAATCGTTGCTGCCTATATTCACTGGGGTGAAAACTGCTTACTGGAATTCAATGGCATGTGGGCTTTTGCCATTTGGAACTCTCGCTCTCGAGAGCTCTTTCTAGCAAGAGATCGATTTGGAATTAAGCCTCTATATTTTGAAGTAAGCTCCCGATTTACATTCGCCTCTGAGCTTAAAGCTTTTCGACACTTACAGAACTTCACAACAAAACTTAATGATCAGATGGCGGGAATAGCTCTTACTCAAAATGTATCATTCGAGGGGAATTATTCAGAGACGTTGCTTCAGAATGTCCACCGGCTCAGGGCTGGACATTACTTAAAAATAGGGACCAACGGAAAGATTGAGATATCGCAGTGGTGGAACACTGCTGACCATATCATACAAATAGAAGACAGTTACGAAGACCAAGTACAAATGTTTAAAGAGCTCTTCTTCGACTCTGTACGACTACGCTTGCGCAGCGATGTTCCTGTTGGAACCTGTCTCAGTGGTGGAATCGATTCCAGCTCTGTGGCATGCACCATAGCGGAAATCCAACAGCAATCCGGAACATGCGAGCGGCGACAGTCCGACTGGCAAAGGACCTCCATAGCTACCTTTCCAGGAACCATGGTTGATGAGCGCAAATACGCTGACCAAGTAGTGAAACACATCGGAGCATCCCCGCAATACTGGATCTTTGATCCAGACGAAGCTGTGAATTACGTGGTCGAGTCAGTCTGGGCGATGGATGACCTCTCCGGGGCAATTGCGGTACCGGTTTGGGGCGTTTATAGAAATCTGAGGCAGCATGGTTCGGTGGTGAGCCTAGATGGACACGGAGGGGATGAGTTACTAGCAGGATATGCTTGGCAACTGGACTATAGATCTTCTGAATTGAATAGCCATTTATATCGAGAGTTTCACCATGACATTCTTCCAGGAATTTTAAGAAACTACGATAGATGCTCAATGGCACATGGCGTAGAAGTTCGTATGCCCTTCATGGACTGGCGTCTCGTGACCTATGCTTTCTCGCTTCCATTTAGCAGTAAGCTAGGTGGTGGTCTTACAAAGCGTATTCTACGAGATGCCATGAAAGGAATCTTACCAGAAGGCATAAGAACAAGACGTTCAAAAATCGGTTTCAATTCACCTATGATTGAGTGGTTCAACGGAGGACTAAGGAACTTAATACTCGAACTAGTACATCATCCTCTATGGCTTCAATGTCCACACTTCGATGGTCCAACATTAGGAAAACAAATTGCCGAAAAGACTCGTAATGCTGCTTGGATACAGAAGGACTGGGGACTATCGCTGGAGGTTTGGACTCGATTGAGTTTTGTACTATGGCAGCTCATGTTCATAGAAAACGAGAGGCCTCATAGCCTTCAACAGGAGGTATCTCAATGAAATTCCTACAAATACACTCGTTTTATGATAACTATCTTCAAGACTTCTATTCGCTCCGACCTGAGCTTGTGCACCAGCCATGGAAACAGCAAGTAGATACAATTCTTGATGATGGATTCTCTGCCGCCCATCTTCATGCTCGAACACTAAAGAATGAGGGCTATACTACAAATACTATTATCGCAAATGCTTACTCGTCCCAGATACGCTGGGGGCTTGAGCATGGACTGGCGATGAATGAGCAGACGACCGAACAAGATATTGTACGTGCTCAAATAGAATATTTTAGACCAGAGATTCTGTACATATCACATCCTATTGGCTATGACTCAGCATTTATTGCTTCGCTCTCCTATCGTCCTCAAGTGGTTGTTGGATGGAGAGCTTCTGTCATACCAGAAGGGACCGACTTTCGCCTATTTGACGCAATTCTCAGTAGTTCAGATGCCTGTCGTAAAATGGCACTCAATCATGGCGCTCCAAGGGCTATAGCATTTCAACCTGGCTTTCCTGAATGGATGTTGGAACAACACTCTGGCATCACCAAGGATGTTGACGTTTTGTTTTCAGGAGGCTTTCATGAAACTTTACATAGTCGGAGAATAAACGCGCTCTTGGAAGTAGCCAAGGCTCCTCTAGGCTGGAAAGGAGAATTTTCAATTCATTATCACATTGGATATTGCCATAGAGAATCAGTTCCAGCTGGAGTGCTTATGTATGACCGAGGGGCCCTGTGGGCATCTGAGATGCACAAGGCACTCGCCAGCGCACAGATTGTTCTCAACATTACTGGAGATATAACAGACGGAGCTGATGGCAACATGCGAATGTTTGAGGTCACCGGGGCGGGGTCTTTACTCCTCATGGACCACCACGACACTCTAACACGCTATTTTACTCCTGGAGAAGAAATTGAGACGTTTCGCTCCCATGAGGAGATGATAGAAAAAATCTACTTTTACTTGAACAATAGGGAGAGGGCTGAAACTATTGCTAAAAAGGGGCAGGAGAAGTGTCTTAAATTACATGGTATGCGAACGAGGGCTCGTGAGTTTAAATTAATCATGGAGGAGCTTCTGGAAACACAAGTACTCCACCACTCTGCCTGATAGGGAAAGCATATGGACACAAAACATTTTGCCTTTATTGGGGCTGCTGGATACATCGCTCCCAGACATTTAAAAGCCATAAAAGAGACAGGCAACTCTCTAGCCGTGGCGCTAGACAGCCATGATAATGTTGGGATACTGGATAGCTATTTCCCAGAGACCGCATTTTTTACAGAGTTTGAACGGTTCGATAGACATGTGAATCGGATGCAAAGCAAGGGGCTACACCTTGATTACACGAGCATTTGCTCCCCAAACTATCTCCATGATGCTCATATTCGATTTGCACTAAAAAACGATATGCATGCCATCTGTGAGAAACCGCTTGTGATTAATGCGCGTAATCTTGATTCACTCGTCGAGCTTGAAGAAAGTACGGGGAAAAAAATTTATACTGTTCTACAGCTACGCTTACATCAAACAATAAAAGAACTAAAACGGAGAGTGGAGTTTGAATCTCGAGACTCAAAGTATGATGTTGATTTGATGTATATTACATCTCGAGGTAAATGGTATGATTATTCTTGGAAAGGAGTAGCCGATAAGTCGGGAGGTGTCAGTACGAATATAGGAATACATTTCTTTGATATGCTCGGATTTGTATTTGGGGAACTTCAGCAGTCAGTAACACATGTTTCAGAACCAAGAAGAGCTGCTGGGTTCTTAGAATTTGAAAAGGCACGTGTAAGATGGTTTTTATCGATTAATCGTAGAGATTTACCAGAAATAGCGTTGAGAGAAGGAAAGTCCACCTTTCGCTCAATTACTATTAGTGGGAAGGAGCTGGAGTTCTCCGAGGGGTTTACGGATCTTCATACCGAAACCTATAAAGAGATCATGGCTGGCAATGGCTTCGGAATAGAGCATGCCCGGCCGTCAATCGAAATTGCAACATCTATTCGTAACGCCGTTCCAATCGGTCACAAAGGAGACTTTCATCCGTACTTGAGCTCGTTTGTTTAAGGAAAGGAATGTTTGAATCAAAGAAGAAAGTCCTCATTTTAGCGCCACATACAGACGATGCAGAATTTGGTGCAGGGGGCACTCTCCGCAAATTCATTGAATCTGGTTCTGATGTTCACATAGCAACATTTTCAAATGCTGTTCAGTCACTTCCCGTTGGATATCACGCTGAAACACTACTCCATGAGTCTGAGCAAGCTGCTAATATTCTGGGCATACCAGAGGCAAATAGGCGTTACTACGACTTCAATGTCCGCTACTTTCCCAGCGTCAGGCAAGAGATTCTCGAAGTACTCGTAAAAATTCAACGTGAACTTGAACCTGATGTAGTTCTGGTTCCTTCAAGGCTTGATATACATCAAGACCATCAAACTATTGCTCAAGAGGGATTTCGTGCGTTTAAGCTTACGACGATTCTTGGCTATGAATTGCCGTGGAATACGATTGAGACTCGCTCTCACCTTATTATTCGCCTCGATGAAACCCATATAAACTGTAAGGTAGAAGCCCTAGGCAAATACGAATCTCAGCAACATAAGCCCTATGCGTCAGAAGACTTTGTGAGGGCTTGGGCACGAAGTCGAGGAGTAACCGTTTCCGCTACGTATGCGGAGGCATTTGAGGTGTTAAGATGGGTAGTCTGAATAAAGCAACTCAAGCGAGTGAGATAGCAAGTTTCCTCCAAACGGAGCTTATTGGAAATGATATACCAATAATCAATGCTCGTTCGCTTGATAAAGCAGACAGGAATTCAATCGTGTTCTGTCAAGAACCGACAGAGCCAAGACTGAGTTTATTGGAGGGATTAAAAGACATTTTTGTCCTCATTACGGAGATGCCAAATACAGAGGTTAGCTTCACATATTGTCTCTGTGAGAATCCTCGTCTTCGATTTGCTGAGGTGCTACATCAGTTTTTTGTTTCAAAATCTGCGCCTAAAATTGCAAAAACCGCAGTCATTGATCCTAGTGCGGTTATAGCTGATGGAGTCTCTATTGGAGAATACTGCGTAATTGGTGCCGGAGTACAAATTGGGAAAGATACATCTATAGGTGATTTTGTAAAAATTGCAGATTCGGTCGTTATTGGCTCACATTGCCACATAAAAAGTGGATGTATTATTGGCGAAGAAGGATTTGGATTCGAATTTGATGAGAGCGAAACTCCCCTTAGAATTCCCCATCTTGGTAGCGTAATCATCGGTAATTACGTTGAAGTTGGATCATTAACGGCCATAGCTCGAGGCACACTCGATGACACGGTGCTTGAAGATTATGTAAAAATTGACGATCATGTATTTATTGCTCATAACGTCCACATCGGAGAAAAGTCTCTTATTATCGCTGGAGCTGAGGTAAGTGGTAGCGTAAAAGTTGGAAAGCGCGTCTGGATTGCCCCCCAAGCCTCAATTACTCACAAAACTCAGATTGGAGATGACGCCTTAATTGGAATAGGCAGCGTTGTCATTAAGCCAGTAGCTGAAAACACGATTGTCGCTGGCAATCCAGCGAAGCCTTTGCGAACTCGAAAACCAAACACATCTCAGTAAGTTGTAAAAAAGTCTCTTAGTGCCTTCTCGGACGAGTTTATGGCACGCGCTTCGTTAATGAACAGTCTGATCTTATCGGCAAGGCTCATCACATTATTAACTGCACATATTTCGGCCCAGAATTCGAACTGCTCAAGTATCCCGCGTTGAGGTTCAACTTGAATACTTCTACGATATCCTGGTGGCTGCTGAAATAAGTATTCCCCGAACTGCACTCTTTTCGAGTCATCCCCCAAGACAAGACAAGCCAGCCAATTGATTCGCTCACGTTCCATACGCCTCATATTTGGAAAACTGCTCAGCATGGTACGCACCGTATCTTCATTTTGGGAAATGAGGCAACAAAGCGTAAAGTATGTCCAGGTAAGCGGATCTGGTTCCAATGAGCCCATCACCTGCGTAGTATGCTCTATATCTTGCGCAAAACATTTAATGGCCTCCTCGAGTTGGCCAAGTTGTAGGTAAACATTTCCCAGACGAAAGCGCTGCTCAGAGGAATAATTACAAAAACTATGCGATTCCTCATACAACTCTATCGCGCGGATAAAATTTCCGCTCAACTCTTGCTGTAAACCCTGCATAAGGAGCTCTCGGTCAAGAGGCTTAGAGTTAATTTGGATTGTTCCTTTAGCACCATTACACGCAACCTTTCTCAAGGGACTCGCAATGGTATCTTGAACAATCTCTTCTCCTGCTCTTAAGTCTTGAATAAGATCATAGTAATCTCGTATCTGGGTTCTATGCGCTTGCGTATGGTTGTTATGGACCAACTCATAGCCTGCCTTTGTAATTTCCATTAACTGCTCTGGGCAGTCCAAGAGATGCTCCATTTTCTCAACCAGAGGTTTGCCAGACCCCATTACGCAATTGTGCATATCCTTAAAACCTAATTCATGGAGAACAGGAATTTCTTCCGTAACGAGACAAGCATATGACCCTGGGATCTCTAAATGCTTATTGACTAAGGTTTTTGTCATCCCTCCACAAGTTGCCACGAATTGTGCCGCATTAATCAACTTTGCATACGCTTCACCATACAAAGCTCTACTCGCTGTCTCCGGATCCCATGCTAAGTGTCTATCGGTAAGGGTAGGAATACGGGAAGAAATAAACTCTTTATTCTCTCTACGCCACGCATACTGCAGTGCATCACTGTTTCCGAGGAACAAACTTGGTATGACTTTATCAACACCATAGTCACGATATATTTGGGGTGCTATCGCAAAAGGCCAATAAAACATCTGAGAGCCCAGCTCTGGAGTATACTCTTCTGACGCAGTTACATAGGTAAAAAATGTATCTATTCCCCACCGTTCCATATCCACGAAAAAAGCTACCCTTGAATTACACATGGGATCCGCGCGAAGGAAACCGATTTTAGGTATATTCGGATGAGCCGATGTATTTGTAATTTGAAACTCTGGAGCCAAAAGACCATTGGTGCCACTTTCAAACATGCAGATATCTGGGCTGAGACGGTCACATATCTCACCATAGTCTCCGCTATCACTAACAACCTCTAGGTCAAAATGAATAGACAGGCCATCAATGAATATTCTATCGAAAAGCGCTTTTACGAATTGAGGGGCACGATCTAATGGCCAACGAAAATAGAGAAGCTTAGGTTTTTTTTCCAGATTTTTCATGCAACTCATTCAGCATATGAACAACGAAAGGAGTGATATTGCCTCATCAGCATCGTTCATCGACACTGTTCCATAAGATGCAGTCTCACCGCTACTAGGGACCAACCTTTTTAGTCCCTTCTTGATAAACACAAGCCCCTCACCTTCATATTCCACCAAAAAATAGTATTGAGCACCCAGCCATTACAGTTAAGTGCTGGATTGATTTTCATTCTAGCTACATTTTAGGAAACTATTTTCAAATAATGTTTTGGTGCTAGGACACGGGGGGATTTCCTCTTCTCGTAAGTAGCCGTAGCAGTCATACTATGTTCGAGGAACGGATTTATACCTCATTTAGCAAAAACCTTTTGTGATTCCAATGACCTGGCAACTGCATCTCAATTGGAGAGTTGATTATTAGCATCTTTCAGGGTGGTCTATGGCAGAAAATATGAATTCGCCGGAGGGTCCTATCCCCTTTCCTGAGGGAGGAGCATACCTTATTGCGGGATTACCACCAGGCAACTCTGGCTCTGGAAGATTCTTTCGAGTTCTGTTTCAACATGCAATCGACTGCGGCTTTTCCGTCATTTCTCCTTTACCAGGACAAGAATTTACGGCGGTAGAGCGCGAACAAATAAGGACTATCAGCAACTCGACAATAGTCATCGCGCACCCACAATATCTCGGCCATCGGTTGGTTGAACAACTGATAGAAAGCAACTCCGACATTCGCTTATATGTACTGGATAATGGATTCTTCTGCCTGCAGTCGTATAATCATATAGCTGGAGAAATGCGCGAATGCCTGGAGTGTCTAGGAAATCCTAGAAAGGTACTTCCAATTTGCAGGTCTCATCCCCTCCCTTATCCAGTTCCAGAAAACATGGAATTCCTTCTATTCCTTCAGAAAAATGCCCATAAAATTAGCTTTTTCTGCCAGACACGAGGGCAGGAGTTAATGCTCAAAAAACATTTCGGGGAGACAACTCGGACCACAATTGTCGGCATGTCAACTAATGAATGTGTTGTTACAGATGCTGATTCTCAGCCTAATGAGAAATTTGACCTTGTCTATCATGGCGCAACTCACTCAGCAAAGGGTGTGTTATACGCTATTCAACTCGCATTTTTAATTCCTGAGCTTCGCATACTCTTCCCGTGTCCCGTAAATGAAATTTACGATCTGATAGGTGGCCCAAGAGTCCCTCTTTCAGAAAACTGTATTTTCAGGCCCATGACTTGGGAGAATGGTCTCAAGGAGCATGTTACACATTGTAGGATGGTTCTGGTCCCCAGTCTGTGGTCGGCTCCAGTTGAAGGCAGTCTTATTAAGTCAATATTCTATAATGGAAGAGTAGGAGTTGTTGATACGGCATTTGGCTTTCACCATGAGATACCGGAACAATTTGTTTGCAGACTCACTCCCGATCTGAGAGTAAGTGCTGATAAGATTCGCCAATTAATCGATACCCCCATCCCGAGAGAAGAAGCACGAAAATGGAGCCAGAGCTTCAACAACTCTGTGCATCTGAACAAAATATTTGAGGCTGACTGCTCAGCCAAGGAACATATGAGTCAGAGAGGATAATTCATGAAAGTTGTGATACTTGCAGGAGGCTATGGTACTCGACTAGGCGAAATCACAGAACAGATACCAAAACCAATGGTATCCGTAGGTGGTAAACCAATTCTCTGGCATATTATGAAAATATATGCCCATTATGGTTTTAAGGACTTTGTCATCAGCCTAGGCTATAAGGCTGATGTGATTAAGCATTACTTCTATAACTACAAGTCGCACTCAAGCGACTTCACCATTGAACTTGGCTCTGGCGATATCACTTTTCACAATACCAATGAAGAAGCCGACTGGAAGGTCACACTTGTTGATACAGGGCTGAACTCCCTGAAAGGAGCTCGTTTGAAAAGAATCGAGCGTTATCTCGATGACATCAACATGGTTACCTATGGCGATGGTCTCTCTGATATTTCGATTCCCGATCTCATTACATTTCACAATCAGAAGGGTAAAATTGTTACCATCTCAGGAGTGCATCCTCCAGCAAGATTCGGCGAACTGATCGAAGAAAATGGCACACTGCTAGAATTTCAAGAAAAGCCTCAGACCTCATCTGGCCTAATCAATGGAGGCTTTATGGTTTTTGATAAAATGTTGCTTAACTACCTGACGCCAGACGAGTCATGTGACCTGGAATATGGAGCCTTTGACACCTTAACTGCTGAAAATCAAATCTCTGTGTTTAAACACACTGGGAATTGGGAGTGTGTTGACCATGAACGAGATCTCAAACATATGAATAAACTTTGGAGTGAGGATAAGGCATTCTGGAAGGTCTGGTGAGCTTGAATTATGAAACGCAAGATTCTAATCATTGGAGGAACCGGATTCCTTGGCAGTCACTTAATACGTGAGTTCCTCCCTGATTGCGAAGTTTTTACAACTCTCAGAGCGAGTTCAAATACTTTCAGAATCAAAGACATCCTTGATTCGGTAAAATTGATAAGGCTCGACGAGCAGTCAATTTCCTTAGCTGTAGAACAGAATCAATTCGATGTTATCATCAATGCCGCAGTACAATACCAGCAGAAAGAGGGAGCAGCTCTAGCAGATTTGATAGAAGCAAATATTTTGCTGCCTATTAAAGCGCTTGAGGCTGGCGCCCGAAGTGGATGTCACTGCTTTATAAACTCGGACTCTTTTTTCTCAAGAATCCCTGATCCCTATCCATATCTTGTAGAATATCGACTCTCTAAAAAACAACTATTTTCTTGGCTGGAACTGTATGCCTCCCGAATGTATATTGCGAATATGCAAATTGAACACATGTATGGGCCATCTGATTCTCAACAAAAATTTCTCCCCATGATGGCAAAACGAATTGCCTCCAACACACCAACCATTGAGCTCACTCCCGGTCTCCAAAGCCGAGATTTTATCCATGTGCACGATGTGGCTCGAGCCTTTCGTTATGTGGCCTTACAATCGAAGTTGCCACGTTTTGGTCTTCATACCTTTCAGGTCGGGACGGGAGTGGCTCATAGCATAAAAGAAACTCTGACTTTAGCTGCTCAAACTGTCGGAAGTTCATCGGCTCTTGAATTTGGCAAGTTGGAATATCGTGAAAATGAGTGCATGGAGTCCATAGCGGACATAGGACCTCTAAACAATTTGGGCTGGTCAGCCACTATTCCGTGGGAGCATGGTATTAAGAGAATAGTCTTAAATTATAAGAATGAGGCAACTGATGATTAATCGAGAGTTCTGGAAGGGACGTCGTGTTTTTCTGACGGGACATACTGGCTTCAAAGGCGCATGGTTAACAATGTGGTTACATCACCTTGGAGCTCAAGTTGCAGGCTACGCTTTAAAAGCACCGACAACTCCATCACTCTATGAACTGTGCTCCGTAAGCTCTCTGATTGAAACCGAGCATCATGCCGATGTTAGAGACTTAGAATGCCTCAATAAAGCAGTACAAGAATTTCAACCTGAAATTATATTTCATCTTGCTGCCCAATCACTTGTTCAGGAATCCTATCAGACTCCCGTGGATACGTACTCAACAAATATAATGGGCACAGTACATGTGTTAGAATCTATTCGTCTTTCCAAATGTGTTAAGGCAGCCATAATGGTGACTTCTGATAAGTGTTATGAGAACAAAGAATGGATATGGGGGTATCGTGAAAACGATCGACTGGGTGGGTTCGATCCATATTCAAATAGCAAGGCGTGTGCTGAACTTGTGACTTCAGCATACAACCAATCGTTCTTCAACGGAGATACGCCTGCCATAGCGAGCGTAAGAGCGGGAAATGTTATCGGAGGCGGAGACTGGGCAGAAAATCGACTTATCCCTGACTGCATCAGGGCTTTTCTCAAAAGTGAAAAGGTTATTTTGAGAAATCCTAGCGCTATACGTCCCTGGCAGCATGTCCTAGAGCCACTGTCCGGCTATCTCTTACTTGCCGAACATCTCCTAAATGATGGCGAAAGATTTTGTGGCGCCTGGAACTTTGGTCCAGGAGATGAAGGCGTTCGGCCTGTAAGCTGGATTGCAGAAACACTTGCTGAATTGTGGTTTGAGCCAGCACACTGTAGCTATGACTCAGACTTAACCTTGGGGCATGAGACAACCTGCCTCAAGTTGAGTTCGGGAAAAGCCCGCGAGCAACTTCATTGGAAACCTCGATGGGATGTAGAAGTTGCCATAAAGAAGATTATCGATTGGACACAAGAGTTTCGGAATGAAGAAAATATGCTTTCCTACTCTATCCAACAAATTAAAGAGTACATGGAGTAGTTGAATGAGTCATTCTGAGCAAGAGCTTCGAAAAAAGATTGTGGGACTTGTAAAGGAATATCACGATGTAGCCTTTGCGCCGAGACCATTTGCTCCAGGGGTTAGTCCAATACCAGTTTCTGGTAAAGTATTTGATCATCTTGAAATAGAATATCTCATCGATTCAAGCCTGGATTTCTGGCTTACCACGGGCCGCTTTGCAGAGGAATTTGAGAAAAAATTCGCGGATTTTTTTAATCTCCGATTTGCGAGACTGGTAAATTCAGGATCGAGTGCTAACCTGCTTGCTCTAGCGGCACTTACCTCCCCTT
>RFPC01000068.1 GCA_009926305.1 bacterium | reverse complement strand
GTCGTAAAAAAGATCAAGAACGCTCGCAAGACACCCTCTCCTCAAAAACAAACAGGTATTATATCTCGCTATACCTTTGATAACTTTGTTGTTGGTGCAGGGAACCAGTTTTGTCATGCCGCAGCCATGCACGTGGCGGAAAAGCCTGGCCATGATTACAATCCATTGTTCATTTATGGAGGGGTGGGATTAGGAAAAACTCACCTGCTCCATGCCATTGGCAACGCGGTTCTCTCTACTTTCCCCGAGAAAAAAGTTCTCTATCTTTCATCCGAGAGTTTTACCAATGAGCTCATACAATCTTTGCGATTTGCCAAGATGGATGAGTTTAAAAATAGATTTCGGAATATCGACTTGCTTCTCATTGACGACATTCAGTTCATGTGTGGCAAGGAAAGGACTCAAGAGGAGTTTTTTCATACCTTCAATGCGCTCTACAGCGCTAAGCACCAGATTGTTATTACCTCAGACAAGGTTCCAAAAGATATTCCTGGAATAGAAGAGCGACTTCAGACTCGTTTTGCGTGGGGGCTAACAGCAGACATACAGGCACCTGACTTTGAAACTCGTGTAGCCATTTTAAATCGAAAAGCTTCCATAGATGGGTTTGGATTGCCAGAAGAAATAGCTCACCTCATAGCAGAAAGCATCTCATCAAACGTAAGAGAGCTCGAAGGAGCGTTAACTCGACTCAATGCGCTTTCTAGTCTTCAGGGTGTCCCTCTCTCTCGAGCTCTTGTTGAGTCTGCACTACGTCCCATGATGAAAAAGAAAGTGCATACCTCCATTTCAGAGATTCAGAGGGTTGTATCCGACTATTTCTCCATCAAGGTTTCAGAGATGGTCTCGAAGAGACGCACAAAAAACCTCTCTTTTCCGCGACATGTAGCCATGTACCTGTGTAGGAAGCACACCACGAGCTCTTATCCGGAAATAGGACAAAACTTTGGTGGAAGAGACCACTCGAGCGTTATACATGCAGCAAACGTTGTTACGGGTAAAGTTAAAGATTCCAAGGACCTACAAAGGCAAATTCAAGAGATGGAGGAACAGTTGTTTGCTTCCTGACGCAATTTGCCAGCGCGACACACAAGATTTTTGCTCGTGAGCCCATTTCATCTGTGGGAAAGCCTCTTATATATCTAAAATTAATGTGTTTTTTTCGGTAATTGCTGTGGAAAAGCGGTGAGGTCTTGTCTGCTCTTCTCTCATATCTCTACTGATTGTCTCTTGTGGAGCAAACAGTTCCCGGATCGTGCCGTGTTCTGCCGAAGCGACTGACTCTTTTTCCACAGCCAAATCGTGGTTTTTCTATATTTATTCTTTAATATTTATTAGAAAGAGCCATTGTATAAGAGAAAAACGCTCAATTTCTTCGAGGTAAAGAAAATCGTTTTTTCCAATTTTTTTCGCAGATTTTATACGAATTTCCGATAAAGAAGTGCTATTGTCCTCACCATATTACCTTAGAGATCGAGATAATCATTATGGACTTAAAACTTACAAAAGCAGACCTATCACGTGCTCTTTCTTTCCTACAAAGCATTGTTGAACGCAAAACAACAATGCCGATTCTCGCTAACGTGCTTATTAGTGCGGATGAATCTGAAGGGCTGAAGATATCTGCCACCGATTTAGAGATTACGGCTGTCGTTCAAGTCCCAGCTCAAGTAACGCAAGGTGGAAGTACAACAGTGAGTGCTAAAATCTTTCACGAAGTGGTTCGAGAGCTGCCTCATAGAGACGTCCGTTTAACGCTTTCTCAGGGAGAGCGACTCCAAATCGAGTCCGGTAAATCCAATTTCTCAATTGTTGGGGTTCATTCTGAGGAGTTTCCTAGTCTCCCTGGTATTAGTATCAAACCGCAGTGCACCGTTAAGGGGCAGCAGCTTCTTGAGATGATACACAAGACGGTTTATGCAGTGTCTCATGATGAGACCCGGTTTAACCTAAATGGGGTATGTTTTGAATCGGTCAAGGGGAAGGGAAAAACAGGCTCAAATCTTCTTCGTCTTGTAGCGACCGATGGTCACCGTCTTTCCCTTATCCAAAGACCAGTTGAGGGTCTTGAATTTGAAGGGAGTCCAATCGTGCCGACCAAAGGGCTCGTAGAAGTGCGCAAGCTTCTTGATGAGGCAACTGATGTTCCTGTGCAGGTTTGTATCTCTGATGGCTTTTTTGTCGTTGACACAGGAAAAGCAAAGGTTTCAATGCGACTCATTGATGGTGAATTCCCGGATTACAATCAGGTTCTCCCGAAGAAAGACGGGGTTTCGATATCACTACCGATAGCAGCATTTGCTCAAGCAATAAAAAGAGCTGCCCTGATGGTCACTGATAAAGGGAAGTGCATAAAACTAGACTTCAGTACGGGCAAGCTACGCCTATCAAGCTCTTCACCAGAGCTTGGGGAATCTACAGAAGAGCTTGAATTGGACTATAAGGGAGAGCACTTAAGCATAGGATTCAATGCTCGCTATCTCCTAGATTTCTCTTCTTCAATAGCTGAAGAATCGAACTTAGTCATGAACCTCGGTGGGGAACTGGGGCCAGCAAAACTCTATGAAGAGCATGATGATTCATATTTTGGAATCGTGATGCCAATGCGATTAACGTAGTATATCTCGTTGTAGGGGGGTTCTTTCATGAACTTCCACGTTATTCGGTAGCTGTTTTGTGTTCGATAGCTTTTTTGTATCAACCAGGTGCTATGACCTTGTAGTCGGCATACCAGTCGGGGCTTCAGAGAAGAATAGTGCCTTAGAGTTCTCGTTTTGCAGACTGATGCCGTTCTAGGGAGATGTGCGTTGTACTTAACGAATATAAAAACGTATTCATTTCGAAACTTGCATGATGGAGAAATAGATTTTCACCAGGGGATAAACCTGATCCAGGGAGAAAACGGGCAAGGCAAGAGCAATCTCATAGAGGCGATACACGTCCTCAGTGCATCAAAGACATTTCGTCCGTGTAAACAAGGCGATCTTGCTGAATGGGAGAAAGATCAATTCTCGGTTTTTGGAACCGTTTCATCAGAAACCGAAGCCGCGCAGGAATTCTCGCAGACACAGATTGGCGTCTCATATGAACGTGGCACAAAAAAAGTCTTTATTAATGGAGAACCGACAAAAAAAGTTGGTGATTATGTTCGGCGGTGTCCTGCTGTGACCTTTGCTCCTAAAGACGTGGATCTCATCTACGGCTCACCGTCTGTTCGCCGAGCATTTTTTGACCGCTATATATCAATAATCTCGCCAATGGCGTTAGTTTCTCTCACAAGCTATCAGAAGGTGATTAGAGCGAAGAACGCCTTGCTGAAAGAACGGGTCCCAAATATGGACCAGCTCATAACGCTAAACGAGATGTTAGCCCAACATGCTGCGGTTATTACTCAAGAGAGAGGCTCCTTAATAGAAAAGCTTCAACCTCTCATTGAGCATCACTATGAGCAGTTTGCACGCGAGGACGGAACCGTTCGTCTCAGCCTCGTTGACTCATTTCTTGCCCGTTCAGAGGAAGCTACAACGCCACAAGCATACCTGCCAATTCTAGAGGGGTGTCTTTCAACAGAAATAGAGAGAAGAACCACCCTTTTAGGCCCACACCTCGATGATATACACTTTGAGCTTAACGGTAGGTCTGCTCGACAATTTGCCTCACAGGGACAGGCAAGGAGTCTCGTTCTAGCCCTCCTGGTTTCGATTCTACATGTGATTGAAGAGCGTATATCCGTAGCGCCGCTCTTATTGCTTGATGACTTCTCCTCTGAACTTGATGAGGGGAGGATGCGACGATTTTTTGAGCTCCTTCGCCAGAATAAATATCAGGTTTTTATCACCGGGACAGATCTGTCAGGACACGACCTTACTCAATCAGATACAACCCTATTTCACGTTCAAAAAGGGGTCATCGAGCGAGCAAATTAGGGAGCAAATTCTTCCACCATTTCCTTTACGAAACCGTTCTAACATTCATATAATTTAGGGGTTCGCTGAGGTCATAAACCATCCTTTCAACCCGTTGCATTCCTTTGAACGTGCGACTTGAGAAGAGACAGTTCGGCGGGGACTATTGTCCTTATTCATTTGTGGAGATGTATGGAGAACTCGACAGCAGAAAATGCTCTCAACAAAGACGAGAAGCTGACTTATGGATCAGAGCAGATAAAAGTTCTTGAAGGACTTGAAGCGGTTCGTAAGCGCCCCGGTATGTACATCGGCGATACGTTCGATAGGGGATATCATCATCTTGTATACGAAGTTCTTGATAACTCTGTGGATGAGGCGCTCGCTGGGTATTGTGATGAGATAACGCTAACGCTCCACATCGATGGATCCGCCACCATTCAGGACAATGGCCGGGGAATCCCAACAGGTATGCATCCGACCGAAGGCGTCAGTGGAGTCGAAGTTGTAATGACGAAACTGCATGCCGGAGGAAAGTTTGAAAAGGATGCCTATAAGGTTTCCGGTGGACTTCATGGGGTAGGGGTATCCGTTGTAAATGCATTATCAGAGTGGCTGAAAGTTCAGGTTCATCAAGATGGGAATCTTCATGAAATGAGCTTTAAGCGCGGCGCCCCTGATGAGCCGCTGAAAATAACGGGCTCAACAGACAGAACGGGAACTACCGTTACCTTTTATCCAGACCACGAGATATTTTCGGAGGTTAATGGATTTCAAACCGAGACCCTTGTTCACAGAATCCGCGAACTCGCGTATCTCAACGCTGGACTCAAGTTTAACGTTCGCGATGAAAGAGACGGAAAGGAAGAGAGTTTTCATTTTGAGGGTGGTATCAAGAGCTTTGTTGAGCACGTCAATAATAACAAGCAGCCCCTATTTGACACCCCGGTTCATATTAAGGGGGAGCTTGATAGTATTCAGCTCGAACTCGCCTTGCAGTATAACCAGGGATATCAAGAAAACATTTTTACATACGCAAACAACATCAATACCACCGAAGGCGGAACACACCTTGCTGGATTTAAGGCGGCCTTAACCCGGTGTATCAACTCTTATGCTACGAAAAATGATTTACTGAAGAACACGAAAGATGGAATCACGGGCGATGATACCCGCGAAGGAATAACCGCCATTATTAGTGTTAAGCTCCCAGAACCACAATTTGAGGGTCAAACGAAAACGAAGCTTGGTAATAGCGAGATTAAGGGCTTTGTTGAACAAATTGTTGGCGATCGCTTAGGGGTGTTTCTTGAACAACAGCCTGGTGTAGCGAAGACGATAGTGAATAAGGCTCTTGAAGCTGCAAGAGCTCGAGCTGCTGCCAAAAAGGCTCGAGAGCTTGTTCGAAGAAAGGGCGCACTGGACTCAGCAGCGTTGCCTGGGAAACTTGCAGATTGTCAAAATGAAAACCCCGAGGAAGCTGAGCTGTTTATTGTTGAGGGAGATTCGGCAGGAGGTTCTGCAAAGCAGGCAAGAGAAAAATCAAATCAAGCAGTGCTTCCATTGAAGGGAAAGATTCTGAACGTCGAGAAAGCTCGTTTCGACAAGATGATCTCGTTTGAAGAGATACGGACACTTATTACCGCGCTGGGGACTGGAATTGGCTCTGACAATTTTGATGTATTGAAGTTGCGATATCATAAAATCGTTATCATGACGGATGCTGATGTTGACGGAAGCCACATTCGCACCCTTCTGTTAACTTTCTTTTATCGCCAAATGAATGAGTTAATCGCGCGCGGGCACCTTTATATTGCTCAACCACCCCTTTATCGGATTAAGCGTGGCAAAAAAGAAAAGTACATTAAGAGCGAAGGCGAGATGGCCGACTTGGTTGTTGGAAACGGTGTCGATGGTTGTCGTTTAGAGTCGCGGAATGGCGTTAAGACGAGCGAGCAGCAGTTGAAGCATCATGTGTTAAACCTCGGCAGGATGAATCCGATTCTTGCGGAATACCGAAACGAGCGCAGCGATAGTGGCTTGCTAGTAGAACTTGCGATGCGTGCAGACGACACCGAAGAAATGTTTCAATCGGAACAGAAGCTGGCAGAAGTTGGGAATCATATCCTCGAGAAATTTACTTCCGATGAAAAGTCGCAACAGGTCAACTTTGCCGTTGTTCAGGACAAGCCAGTCTCCGCTGAGGGCGGTGATACCAACTCTTCTACAGAAACAACCTATTCCGTGCTGTTCGAAAGTAGGGTCCAAGGCGTTCTAAAGAAGACTGAGTTTAGTAAACGAATATTTAATCAGGCGAGATTTCAACGACTGCGAAAAATTCTTGAAGAAGCAAAAAAACTGGGCGAAGCGCCTTACCATCTTTATGATGAAAAAGACTTGGTAGGAGATTACGCGAACTTTAGTCACCTCGTTCAGGGAATTGACGAGCGAGGAAGAAAGGGGCTGACAATATCTCGCTTTAAGGGTCTTGGAGAGATGAACCCAGAGCAGCTATGGGATACAACGATGAATCCCGAGACAAGAACGTTGCTCCGAGTAGAGATTGAGGATGCACTTTCAGCCGATGAGATATTTACGGTCTTAATGGGCGACCAGGTTGAGCCACGCCGAAACTTTATCGAGGAAAATGCGTTAAAGACAAAAAACCTCGATATTTAAGGTTGTTAAGCGGCTGGTTGATCCAGAGAACGAAACCTTTATACTGTCGACTTTGGTATCTGAGAGACGAGTCTACGAAAAGTCGTCTCTCGAACAAAACGTTTGTTTCCGACCTGTTGGCATCGCTGTTGGTAGAGATGCTCAGAAGACGGAACCGTTACTACCCCAGTTACTACAGAAAAGTGGTGTAGTTTGAAAAAGATTTCTTTTACGAAAGAACAGATAGGAATTGGATGGTTCCATTCGTAGAGAGAGATATTTCAGTTAGCTATTAGGAACGATATGGCATCATTAGCAAAGAGAACAAAAGCAAAGAGAAATCAGCGAGATCAGAAAATTGCCAAGCGTCGGCAAAAGAAAACTCGCACGAGAGAGCGCAAGCTACAACAATCATCGGAAATTCTTCTTTCCGAGTAGGCTATCCTCTCTCTCGCCTCTTTTTTGACCACCCAGAAACTTCTCGTTGATCAGCGCGTGTTACTGCTAGCGCATCTTTCGACACATGCTTTGTGATGGTTGAACCTGCCCCTACCGTAGCTCCCGATCCAATTTCTACAGGAGCTACCAGTGACGAGTTGCTGCCAATAAAGGCGCCATCACCCACAACGGTTACCGATTTATTATAACCATCGTAGTTACATGTTATTGTGCCGGCGCCAATATTTACTCCAGCACCGATCGTTGCATCGCCAAGATATGAGAGGTGTGAAGCTTTTGTTTCGTTGCCCAATGAAGACTTTTTGATCTCAACAAAGTTTCCGATTTTCACTTCATTTCCTAACTGAGTACCGGGACGCAAGTGGGCAAAGGGGCCAACCGCCGAGTCTCTACCAATCTCGGCCCCCTCGATGCGACACCCCCATTTAATGACGGCTCCTGCGCTGATTACCGAGTTTGATATATGACTCATTCCCTCGATAACGACATTGTCGCCAATCTCAACATCTGGACCAATCACGGTGCTCGGACCGACCTGGACGCCTTTACCGAACTTCGTTTTTGGACTAACGACAACCCCTTCTGGGAGCAGAAAAAGGACTCCCTCTCGAGTGAATTCTTCAATTATCCTTTCTCGTTGTATGGCATTCACCTGTTGCAAATCGCCGAAGGAGTTTACTCCTGTCAGCTCCTTGCTCGAGCAAGAGGAGCTGACCACCTTCTGTCCTTCCTCTATGGCCTTTCCGACAATGTCAGTCAGATAAAATTCACCTTGCGCATTATCTGGTTCTAGCTGGCTTAGGGCTCCTGGAAGGAAAGCTGAGTCAATAACGTAGACACCAGAGTTCACCTCTTGTATCGCTAGCTCTACTGGCGAGGCGTCGCGAGCCTCTCGAATTCCAAGTAAGTTTCCACTATCAGGACATCGAAGTATTCGTCCGTAAGAGCCAGGCTCTGAGTGGTGTGCTGTTAAAAGAGAGAGGGTTGCGTCCTGAGCTCGATGGTTGTGTATGAGAGAGACCAGAGAGCTTTCCAAGAGAAGAGGAGCATCACCGCAAAGGATAAGGACCTCTCCAGTAAATCCATCAAGAGCGGGTAATGCAGCCTTTACAGCATCTCCAGTACCGCGTTGTTCGCTCTGAATACAGAACTCGAGTGATGCCGTAAACTCTTGTCCATGCTCCTCGATGAGCTCATCTCGATAAGTTCTTGCCGACTGCTCTACCTCATCCGCCTGAAATCCAGTTACCACCACCATCTTTTCGGGCTGGAGACCAACGACGCTCTTCATAACCTCTTGCAAGAGTGGTCCATTAAAAGAACTTCTTAATACCTTGGCGGTTTCGCCGCCCATTCTTGTGCCCTTTCCTGCCGCAAGAATTACAATTGCTAAACGCTCTGTCATATTCCTCTCTTCTGTTCTCAATAAACATGACGTGGTGAGCGACATTCTAGAGGGAATTTACACGAGAGTACACATTTTTGAATTTTCCAGCTTCTGTTCGTAGCTAGAGGCAACACGAACCTCCTTCTTCGCGATTGCTCCTCTGTGTTACGACGATATACCTGGAAGAAGGCACGAGAGAAGTGCCAGCACTACCGGAGGATATACCCTGAGACGAGTGAACTCTATCGAGTGGTGTATCTACTGCTCTCCTCTCCGTACAGAGAATCAATCGGTTAGCCAGTTCTTGAGCGACTCTCAGACAAGGCACGTATAAAAACGCGTCTTAAGTCACTGAGGAAGGCATGAGCTAATAACGATCAAGAAGATGATGGTACGTGGTTACTAGGGTACGTGGTTGCTAGCTATAGTGTAATCACTCATCATATGTCCCATATCTGCCGACACTCCTTTCACTACATCGAGGACCCAGATGCCAAAGCCATCACCTGAATTTAACTTGTCATGTAACTCCAAATCCTTTCGAGCTCTGCTTGCTACACAGTTCTTTGGTACATTCAATGATAATCTTTTTAAGACCATCATCTCGCTTCAGGTTCTTGGCAAAGCAACGACAGAGGAATACAGCATACTTTTTCTATCGCTGACTGCAGCACTGTTTTTTCTGCCATACATCATCTTCTCGGCAGTTGCCGGATGGATCTCTGACCAGTTCTCAAAATCACATGTCATTATTAGGACAAAGCAATTTGAAGTTTTGATTATGACGCTTGGTTTTATCGCTTTTTACGTTCGTTCGGATCTCGGTCTTCTTTTGGCCGTTTTTTTGATGGGAGCTCAAAGCGCACTTTTTAGTCCCTCCAAATTTGGAATTATTCCAGAGATTATGGCTGTAGAAGAGATTTCGCGGGCGAATGGGTTTGTAAAGCTTGTTACCTTTGCTGCGATCATTTGCGGCACGGCAATGGCTGGAGTAGCGCTCTCAGGAATCATAGAAAACCCAGGATATATCTGCATCTCAATTGCGCTGCTTGGAATGTTAACAAGCTATCAGATTCCTTTCGTGAGAAGTATTGGTGAGGCAGGAGCATTTTCATTTAATCCAATCACTCCGAATCTCACGAACCTAAAACTTCTTTACCAGAGGAAAGCTCTCTGGTTGACCGTTATTGGCAGTGCCTTTTTCTGGTCATTAGGAACCTTATTCCAATTAAATATCCTCCTTTTTGCGAAAGAAGAGCTTCAATTCTCAGAAACGGCTACCAGCGTACTTCTCGCGATACTCGGGATTGGTATTGGGGTTGGGAGCGTGTTTGCCGGAAAGGCCTCGGAGGGAAAGGTAGAGCTCGGACTCATTCCTATCGGCGCGTTTGGAATTGTGACGTGCAGTACACTCCTCGCCTTCTCTGGAAACATCCCCGGATTACCTCATATTGCAATTTGCTTACTTGGAGTCAGCTCAGGATTTTTTATCGTGCCACAGACAGCGTATCTTCAAGAGTTCAGCCCGCCCGAAAAGCGTGGGCGGTTTATTGCAGCTTCGAACTTCTTCTCAAACTGCTGCATGTTTATTTCGAGCATTCTTTTCTGGATATATATTGACTATCTCTCATTCTCGGGCAGAGGTCTCTTTCTGAGTATGAGCTTGATATCCCTCGTTGTTGCAATCTACCTAGTCCGACTACTACCTGAAACCATGATGAGATGCGTAAATTGGATTGCACTTCACTGCCTCTATCGGATTCAAAAAGAAGGCACCGAGCATATACCTAAGCAGGGAGGGGCTCTACTTGTTGCAAATCATGTGACATACGTTGATGCACTACTGCTCCTCGCGGCACTACCTCGACCGGTTCGATTCATCATGTATCGGCCCATTTATAATAGCTTTCCGATATATCCGATTGCAAAGCTTATGAAAGCAATTCCCATCTCTTCATCAGACGGAAGAGAGCAATTGGAGGCAACGCTTCGCGAGTGTGGCAAGCTCATTGAATCGGGTGAGCTTGTCGGGATATTTGCCGAGGGGGGGCTCTCGCGAGATGGTGATATAAAGACTTTTAAAACTGGACTTGAAACGATTATGGTGGGACGAAGCCAACCAATTGTCCCGATTCACCTCGGCGGGCTATGGGGAAGCATTTTCAGCCATTACGGAGAAAAGGTGTTCTGGAAATGGCCAAGAAAGATTCCTTATCCGGTTACGATAACCTTCGGAAAACCGCTACCAAGTTCAACCACAGCTTTCGATGTCGAAGAAGCAGTGAGAGCACTTCACGAGAAAGTGACCTCGGACTAGCCTGGCTTTAGCTACACCATTATGGGCCTTACCTTCACTATGCGGCTTCCGATGATGCCCCCTTTTATCTGCAGATAGCTTACCACTCTTCGGTGCCCTACGAACTGATTTTTAACGGGGTAACTTCTACGAATGGATTTTATCCACTACAGTTCTCTCTTCTCGATGCCCTTCATATAGTCTTTCTCGGAGTTTCGAAGATTGCTCGTGCACAGCCAGCGTTTAAAGAGTGCGCAGCACGTGCCCCTTATCGCCTACCATTGTCTCAGATCAGCGAATTGGCTCACGAATTTTGAATCATGCATTGCCACATTCAGCGGCAGAGTGCCCATAATAGAAAAAGAAGCTTTTTGATATTGGCCCCGGTGTATGACTGAAGATCCTGATTTGTTTGAGCATCGAGCAGATGGTTGTTTTATCGATGGCTACCAGCAACTTTGGCAATCCGAGAGTGTACTGGAAAAGATCCCCTTCCTTCAACCAAACAATGGGGCTCCAGTAATTGACCGAATCTTGCTTGTTAATGGGATCATGACAGAGATTGAACTCCACTTTTCTGACATGCAAGCTCTCGCGAATACAGGCGCTGAAGTAATTGGTATACACAATAGCACCCGAGGACTATGGCGTGACTTAAAGCAGTGTGTTTACGACCTTATGAATAAGGGGAATAACGCTGCCGCTAATACTACTAAGGAGGTGATTCGCTCCACTCTTGAAACTCGAAAGGATCTACATCTCGTGGGCCACAGCCAGGGGGCTATCATCATAAGTCGCGCCCTCCGCAATATTGTGACAGAGCTCAAGGAGTCTGGCATACCACGCCAGAAGATTCCCGATATGTTGTCACACCTAAAAATTGAAACCTATGGTGGGGGTGCTGCATACTTTACGGATGGACCCCAGTATGTCCATGTTGATAATTGGCTCGATCCTATTCCTTTTCACTTGGGGGTAGGAGCCTCATCTCAATTGTTCAATCAACGTGCAAGTCCTGGAAAAGGCGCGGTACAGTACACCTTCTTTCAATTGAATAATCCCTGGAAACGAGACCTCACGCTACCGCCTCAGAAGAGGTCTCAGCAGATTGCTCGCTTTGTGGACTATATGATACATGGTCCACAAGATATTTACTTCCCGCAGCGAAAATCATTCGCCGCAATGCGATCTGGTGAATATTCAGGTAAACAAATAGGATTTCTCCGGTTACACACCGAGAAAAAGAGCAGCCATTGATTGTCTGCTACGAATATTTCTTAGGAGGGTGGGGGAGACCGCCTCGTAAACTGAAAAATATCTCGTCAAACACTACTCCAACTCAATATTCCTCCAAAAACCATCTCTTCACTCTCCTCGTCGATAATTGAGCTATCCTCAGTCCATCAAGAATCATTCTCCCCTTTGCGAAATGTGAATATTTCACATAGTACGCAACAGAGTTCTCCCTCCCGTGCATAACATTGCTGGATTAGGAATGAGCCATCCAACGAGATTAAAGCAGACGCGCGCGTCATACACTTGAGCTCGATGGGGCCATTTGACAATTAAACTGTGTGATACAAGGAGATTATATGAGGTTTTTTCAAACTGTTTCCCGGGGAGGTATTCCCATACTGATCATGGCAGCTTTGGTTTTTACCGGTTGCTCTCAAACTTGCGGAACCTGCAAAGAGATAGAAAAGAACGAGGATGAGGTAGCGACATACCTCAGTGGGATAGCGAAGGCGTTCAGTACGGCGGTATATCAACCTGC
>RFPC01000067.1 GCA_009926305.1 bacterium | reverse complement strand
TAAGTTTTTCAAAGTGAATATGGATTGTTTGTTTTAGAGATATTTCTCATGGCGACAAAGCAGATAGAATTCTTTGACGTTTCAGCAAAGACCCCCAGTGGGAATCATCACGATGTTGAACGAACACAAACGTTGAGCCGAACAAACAGAGAGCCGTTTCCAAGCCGAGCTGCCAGTGCATCATCGTTTCATAAAAGTGATGGTGCTAACGAGCTGGGGGAAGGGGAGACGAGTTGGTTCACATCTCCTGTCGTCGCAAAACCGTCTTTAAACTCGAACAGACTTTCTCGAGATGAAATGAATCTCGCTGAGTTTCCACTCAGTGTACTCTCCACTCGGGTAAGTCCGGGGAAAAAGACCCTGGAGTTTGAAGATTCAGTTATTGATAAAAACGGGAATCCAATTAAGCGGCAGTGGATTATTACCGCTGCCGATAAATTCGGGCTCCCCACGTCCTCTGATGATGAGGTCTTATTAGGATTGTTAAAGATTTCTGTCGATAGGGGACTGAACGAGAGACGGGTTTATTTCACCCGCTATGAATTACTGAAAACCTTGAATTGGAGCACAGAGGGGCGGAGCTACAAGCGCCTGACGAACGCACTTGATAGACTGAGTGGGGTTCGTATCAAAGCCTCGAATAGTTTTTATGATAACGATTCGAAGTCGTTCAGTACTCGGAACTTTGGGATTATTGACGAATACGAGATTAACAGTGGGAAAAGTCAAAATCCGAAACCTTCGTTCTTTGTCTGGAGTGAAGTTTTACACAAGTCGTTTTCATCTGGATTTATCAAGAAGCTTGATTTTGACTTTTTCTTAAACTTGGAAAGTGCGGTGAGTAAACGTCTTTACCGGTTTCTCGATAAACATTTCTGGTATAGAGCAAAGTTCAGCATGAACCTCTTTACTCTGGCACACGAGAAAATTGGTGTTTCACGGACGTACAAGTATCCAAGCTCGCTACGCCAGCAGATTGACCCAGCTGTTGAGGAGTTAGTGAAAGCAGGTTTCTTGTCTCACGTAGACTACCAGGGAAGGGGGAAAGCGACTGAAATTATCTTTTATGCAGCTCCAGATCACGGGAGACGAAGTCAGAAGCCTCAAAAGAGAGTCTCTGAGGGAAGAAGAGAGGAGGGTGCCGAAACCCCGAGAGGGTCTGCCAGAGAGGCTAATAGTGGCAACGCTCCAACGAGAGACAGTTGGATACTGGCTGAACAAGAGCCATCCTCTCAAGACGATCTGCTATTTGAACAAATTTGCCAGCGTGGGGTACATGAGACGCAGGCAAGAAGGTTGGTTGAAGCCATCTTCCAATCAGGGAGCGAACAAAGAGCCCAAGAGATTCTGAATCACTTTGACCAGCTTATAGCGGAAGGAAGCCCTCGGGTTTCTCGAAATGCTCCAGGATTTCTGTTCCGAGCTCTTGAAAAACCAACAGAGTTTTCGCTTCCAGGAGAGAGAGCTGGTGGAACAACAGCGAATGGGGAGATGCGAAGTGCGACAGCTCGGGCAGAATCTGGGAACCAGGCGTTCTCTCAGCAGAGACCTAGACAGCAGTCTAGTTCAGAGCGGCTGAATCCAAATCGCTTAGAAAAAGAGCAATATTTACAGACCGAGTATTTGAAGGAAAGAAAAAGAGAGCTCGTGCGTCTTAGAGGGGAACTCGAGCCATCAATCGTAAAGAAGCTAGAGAGCGAGGTAAGAGAAGCGTTAGAGAAGATTAAAGGGCTCGTTACGGAATCAGGATTTGAAGAGACGGTACAGCACGGTGTCGAAGAGAAGATAGCAAAACTGTGTGTGATTCCAGATTTTGATGAATGGTTGAAAGCGCGGAACAAAGGAAACAGTTAGTTCGCTTCCTATTCTCTCGTACCCCTCTGTTCAGGAACACCCGTCCCGGACGGTACGGAAAATTCGTATATATAACCTCCAGCAGGTTTCTAAAAGAGCCTATGAGACTCTTAACATACACTAAATGTTTAAGTGACCCCTGGATCTGAACGATAATCAGAGTAGCCGTAGTAACTGTAAGGGATTCGAAGAGAGAGTAGCCTGTTTCATCATGGACAGACGATATAAAGAACACTCAATCCTAATCGTAGACGATATGACTGCTACGAGGACCCTGGTAAGAACGCAGCTACAAACTCTTGAGCTTGCAAACTTTTGTGAGGCGGAGGATGGAGCGCAAGCATGGCACTTACTTGAAGAGTGCTACCGAAAACAGAGTCCTCTTGATATTATAATCTGTGATTGGAATATGCCGAAAATGAGCGGCTTGGAATTACTGAAACGAGTAAGAGGGGATGACCGTTTCAGTAAGATTCCGTTTATTATGCTGACTGCTCAAAATGAAACTGAAGAAGTCATGGCAGCCATTGAGCTTGGTGTTAGCGAGTATATCATTAAGCCGTTTAATGCTGAGCAACTCCACAAAAAAATGAATTGGGTTATAAAGAAGTTTCTATAACAAATCCAAATGAGCAGTAAGGTCAAGTAGTGTCACGAGCCCAAGCTCCCAGCCTCCTTAAAGCGAGCATCCCCCTAAAAAAACATTCAGAGATCTGAACCTCCTCAAAAAAAACCGACTCTATTCCTGATTTCTATGTTCAAACAAGGATGGCACGCCTCTTGAAACTTTCGTGTTCATTGGACTGAATGGATACGGTATGAAAGTGGATTTTAGCGGAGCTGCTTCCGCCCTTCAAAAGCTGATGATGGGGCCTGCGGCTGAGAGTAAGCCGCGCACCAGTACAGAGAGTAATTTCTCCACATTGCTCGGAGATTTACGACCTAACCTACTGAAAAAACCCGAGATCAACTCGTCGCTACCATCTTCCTCTCCTCCTACCAATGACCAAACGCCTGACGGGGGAATTCCGCTAGCTCGCTACTCATTTGAGTCCCCTTCGTTTTCTACTTCTGCACTTTCTCCGAGCTCAGTCACACTCCCCACATTAGAGGAAAATGGCACAGTGGGTGTCAAATCTCCGACACTGCTTTCCGTGAAAAGACTTTCGGCAACGGACTCCAGTGCTGGTGTAGAGGTTCACGCGCCCAAGAGAGAACGAGTAGAACAAGTAGAGAAACTTGTTCAAGCAGCAGGTGAACAGCACGGGATTGATCCATCTCTTGGCATGGCGGTTGTTTCTGTTGAATCAGCCTTTAATCCGAAAGCGGTCAGCAGTGATGGTCATTTTTCGAAGGGGCTATTTCAATTACTCGACTCGACAGCAAAGACAATTATCGAGCGAGATGGCTTGAATAATCAGTACGTGCCGTATGAATCGGTACAAAATGTAGACCTTGGAGTTCGGTATCTTCGATACCTTCATGAACTTTTTACCAAAGAAACCACGTTATCAAACGGTATGAAGGTTCACCCAACGGCAAATTCAACCGATCTGGAAAAACTTGCCGTAGCTGCCTTTAATGCTGGAGAGGGGAGAGTTGCAGCATCTCAGTCAGCCGCGGTGAAGGCGGGTGAGGACCCTTCTCAATTCGCAGATGTAGCTCGCTATCTACCTGAAAGCACGCAGGAATATGTCTTGAAAGTCATGAAGGAGAAAGAGCAGTTTAGCCTTTCCTCTGATACCGAATGAACCCCCATCACTGCGAGGTCCTCACAGGTTGGCAAGCCTCTTGCTCAATCTCCCTAGCGCGGAGAAGAAGGGGATTTCTTTACCCCTTGTCTCAAGTTGTAGCAAAGCAGGTTAGCAGTAGGTAGCGGTGGTACAGAGGAAAACAGGATTCATATCTGCCATGGAGAGAAGGCATGACGATTAACATTCGAACTAACGTTGCTTCATTAGGAGCTCAAAGAAATCTTTCACAATCTTCGGGTAAACTACAGACGGCCTTTGAACGCCTATCGTCAGGTCTTCGTATTAACCGAGCAAGGGATGATGCTGCGGGTTTAGCCATCGCTGAGGCGCTTCGAGCCGATGCTCGTATCGCGTCAGTGGGGATTCGGAACGCATCGGATGGTGTTTCGATTATCTCTATTGCTGACCAGGCGATTGGACAAATCGGTAATGTTCTTACTCGTCTCGCTGAGCTTGCAGAACAGTCTGCGAACGGCGTATACGGGAATACCCAGCGGTCCGCTCTTCAGAACGAATTCGACGCCTTGGTTCAGGAAATGGAGCGAATTGCTCTTACTACTGAGTTTAATGGTTTACAAATTTTAAGTGGTAGTCAGCAGGTTACTTTTCAGGTGGGCTTTGATGGGACGTCACTATCTCAGATTACCTTTTCCGGGGTAGGGGCTACGTTGCAGGCACTAGGGCTTGCCAGTGCAGGGAGTTCCACCATGCTTTACTCCATTTCTGGCGCAACATCAGAGGCATCTCAATCAGCCTCTCGCCTGGCAATTGATGCCATCAATTCGGCTATTACTTCAGTCACTCGTAATAGGGGAACTCTTGGAGCAGCAGAAGCTCGATTAGAAGTAGCAGTAAATAATCTGCAGGTCGCAAGAGAGAATTTTAAAGCAGCTGAAAGTCGTATTCGCGACGTTGATGTAGCGGAAGAGTCGGCTGAACTCACTCGACTCAACATTCTACAACAGGCAGGTGCTGCGGTTCTAGCCCAGGCTAACGCACAACCGCAGCTAGCACTTCAGCTTCTTAATGGATAAGGGTCTGGAATACACGGGATAGTATCATCAAGGGATTGAATCATGACTTTAAATATTCGTACGAACCTAGCCTCGATTAATGCTCAACGAGCGCTTAACTCGTCCAGTAGAGGTCTACAGACAGCGTTTGAGCGTCTCTCATCAGGGCTTCGCATTAATCGAGCGATGGATGATGCCGCTGGACTTGCTATTGCTGAGAATCTCAAAGCAGATGCGCGAGTCGCTTCGGTAGCTATGCGGAACGCATCTGATGGAATATCGGTGGTCGCTATTACTGATGGCGCTATTTCCTCTATTACGAACGTCCTGAGCCGACTTGCAGAGCTTGCTGAGCAATCAGCGAACGGGGTGTACGGGAATGACCAGCGTTCTGCTATACAGCTTGAGTTTAATGCGCTCATGAGCGAGGTTGAGCGAATTGCCCACACTACCGAGTTTAATGGTCTCAAGCTTCTGAGTGGCGGCGGTGAGATTACGTTTCAGGTCGGATTTGATGGGACATCAATCTCTCAGGTCACATATTCTGGAGTGCAAGCAACCTTAGAAGCCATGGGTCTTGCCAGTACGGGTTCTTCTATCCCAGCGTACTCTATCCAAGGGAGCACATCCATTGAATCTCAGTCTGCTGCTCGTCTTGCTCTTGATGCAATCAATGGTGCCATCACCAGCATAACGCGGAGTAGAGGAACTCTTGGTGCAGCGGAGAGTCGACTTGATTTGAGTATTAGAAATCTTCAGGTGGCGAGAGAAAACTTCAAAGGAGCAGAATCGAGAATTCGAGATGCGGATATTGCAGCAGAATCAGCCGAGCTTACTCGACTTACTATTCTCCAACAGGCAGGTACTGCGATTCTTGCACAGGCGAATCAGCAGCCATCGCTTGCACTTCAGCTGCTTGGTGGATAGGGCTACTCACGTTTTTAGCAGATTTATGGAATTACTGCCGCGAAGGGTTGTTTTCAGAGGCATTTTCCTTCAGACCATGAACGCGTATTAACTCCAGTTCTGCTGCTGTAAGGAGTCCATTCTCGAAAAGATGGAGATACTCTTCACTTAAGGAAGTTCCGAAGATTGCATAATCATCAGTATTTACGGTTACCCGTAGCCCAGCACGCAGCATGTCAGCTATCGGGTGGCAGCTATAGTCATTCACTAATCGAAGCGCCATGTTACTTGCTGGACAAACATTTACCGTCACTCGTGCTTCAACGAGCGCTTCGAGAACCTCTGAATTTTCGGAAGCCCTGATGCCGTGTTGAATAGCATCTGGTTGAACATGCTCGTATTCTTTGAGCACCCGCACTGCATCTCCTACTTCTCCTGAGTGAATCTTAATCTTTAATCCTTGTTCTTTCGCTTGGCGCAAATATTCCGAGAAATATCCTATTTCACGAGCTAGTTCATCACCATAAATATCAACTCCCTTAAAATATTTGGTTGCCAGAGCTTTTTCTGCATTTTCTCTCCAGAGCTGTTCATCTATCTCACGTGCCATACCGAGATCAGGATGGACAGTAATGTGTTCGCGGAATTTTGATATTTCATCTTCAACAAGGATCACGAAGGTCTCCCATGAAATACCAAACGCTAATGGCAATCGAATATCAAAACTTAACTCTGTATAGACTACTCCGTCTTCAACCATGTGTTGTAACACTTGTTGAAGAATGTAGCGTAGCTGATCTGGGTGCCTGAAGTGAGGAAAGAAGGCCGTCTTGAGATACTGTAAAAAATGCGGAAGACCACCTGTAAAAATATCGGGTGGTGGTTCGAGCGAAGACTCAAATACTTCTTGATACGCCGAAAATGGGGCAGATAGAACCATGTGTGCATGTACATCCGCTTTAGGAATCTTACGTATCGATTCGATGTCTTTGGCAGCCAGTAGGTTTTCGGTTAGCATAGACGTTCGTTAAGAAAATACACCTCTGTAAAGAATATAGAAGTGTGCCTGAGAGGTCTATGAGTGAAGAGGATTCTCTTGCCTAAAATCCTTAATGGCAGTGTTGTAGAGCTTCATACTACGCAATAAGAGGCTTACATGACGACGAACTGATCCTACCGTTTTGAAGAGAGGCTTATCACCTTCTACGTCATGAAAACGAAAGGGAAAATGAAGGTCTCGAAAACTGATATCTGCTTCAGCTCCCAAAGTGTCTGAAACAGCCTCTAGTCCCAGCGCGTTGCATCGCTTTCGGCCAAGAAACACTTGAACATCTGGTTTGTAACCGTCTTGCTCCGCAAAATATTCGATTACGGTTTTGACAAAGAATGCTGTTTTCCCAGTACCATCACTATCGATAATGAGTAGAGATTGGGGCCATACTTTTAGATTTTGAGTGGCCTGTTTGTAGATTCCACGGCAGATCGTGAGTGAATCCTCAGAGCATGCATGGTCCAGATAAGCATATATTCGTTGCGAAAAGAGGGTCTGGAGCCCATTTGGCTCGTGCTCCCGTAAGGATAACGATCTCACATGCTCATACATGTTCGTGACTTCTGTAACGAGTTCCTCCATGGGTAGGCTTTGTCTTCGGCTACTCGTCCCAGAGTTTGTTACCGTTGTACCGGGTAAGTATGCGACTGAGTAATCACCGTTGCGGCCGGCGATAGCATCTCGGTATTTCATATATTCTAGGAGAACCAGTGCATCCCTAGCGAGGAACACCACTCCACCGTCATGTTTCTTTATTCTGTCTGCGACATGATGAAGGTGCTTTGTCCATCCAGAAAGATGCTGAAACTCGGGAAAGCGCTCCAGCTCTTCTTCGGTAATTTCCAAACCAGATGTTAGCTTTCGAGTGATTTCTCGAAACTGTTTTACAGATTTATGAGTTCTTGCAAATGGGGCAATCGATGGGAGTTGGGGCAGGCTATCAGGATAGTCTTTTCTCGTAGTCGTCCCTGTCCACTCCTCTTTGTTTGAGAGGAACGACAACATCGAAACTGTTTTTTTGATTATTGAATACTGCTCGTCAGCAGAGAATGGACGATGTGCAGGGACACCTTCGGCACTCAGTGGAAGGCTCTGAGAGTCGAAAGACCAAGGGAGAACCTGCATTTCTGGGAGCGAAACCTGCTGAGCCTCCATGCTCGGTAGCATACGAAGCAGGAATCGAGCTGCAATGCGGTCTTCAACTACACTGGGATTATCAACGTGTGTCTGCCAGAGAGAATGCGATGAATGTTCACCAAATCCCTTAACAAAACAAAACCGAGTTGATTGATAGAACTCCTCAATCGACCCTTTATTACACCACGAAGAGACGGGATCATAGGCGATATCATGGGTAAACGGAATGACTCCTGGGCTCAGATACCACCCATTTGAATCACCTCCTCTTACTTGTAACAGCTCAGCTGCATCTTGATTGAAAGACAGACCGCATGTTTTTAAGGCTCGTCGAATGGCGATATCCTGAAGGTGCACACCGTGAGAGTGTCTAACCTCTTGATGCTCGTAGTCCGTACCACTTTCTACATTCGTCGTAGAGTTGTCATACACGTCTCTATAGTTCTTCGTAATGAACGTGGCAATTTGAGGATGCTTTTTGAAGAAATCAACGTACGAGTTCTCATAAAGTGCGAGAGCAGCCTTTTGGGGAAGTCGTAGAGGTCCAAACAAGTGCTCCATCGACCAATTTTCATTGCCGAACCACTCGTTCCACTGTTGTTCAAAAAATGCTCTTTCTTTGCCTAAGAATCCAGGGCGAAGAGAGCCTGAGCCCTCAAGAGCCAAGACTGCAACCTCTCGTGACGCGAGGCGTCGTCGTGGTTTCAATGCTTCAATCTTGTGAACAACATGCCCAGCAACATTTTGAGCACCAGTTTCAAATGTTCTCGGAATTCCAGTTGGCAAGTGAATTGGAGGATAGTGAATCTGGTGAGCACTGGATGAAGAGGTTGAGGTGTCTCGAGGAAAAAATCTTTCATCGAGGGGAGCTGAGGGATCGAATGCCCCTGGGATTGCAGGAGGAACTCCCTCTGCCTTTATCTCATTTTCTTTTCCTTCATCTATTGGTAACACGTTATGCTTCCGTTTTTCTTCAATTGGGAGCTTTCAGTGTAACGAGAGATGAATTCTTAAGGAAAAATAGATTATATCATAAAATCAGAGAGTTAAGGGCATAAAAGCCTCGTTTTTTCTTCTTCATGGCGAGCCCAATAGTTATAGCGAGCCCAATAGTTATAGCGAGCCCATTAGCGTGTCGGAGATGGAGGGAGTCCTACGGCTGAGCGAACCTTTTCCAAAATTGGGCCGCTGATTGCAAGCGCACGTTCTCTACCAGCGCTTAAAATCTTACCCAACATATTTTCATCACCCCGAATATTTTCAAACGTTTTTCGGGGTTCCGCTAAAGCACCTTCCATAGCTTGATACAGCTCGTCTTTGGCATGTCCCCAACCTAACCCGCCAGCAGCCAGCCTCTCTTTCAGGTCTTGATATTCATCAGTGGATGCAAAGTGCTGGAAGAGCTCTCCAACTGATGTCCCGTCTAATTTCTTGGGCTCTTCAAGTGGCGTAGAATCAGTCACGAGCGACATCACTTTCTTCCGTACTGCTTTCGGTGACGCGAATAAGGGAATAGTATTGTCGTAAGATTTTGACATCTTCCTTCCGTCAAGTCCTGGAATAATCATCACTTGTTCGTTGATGAGTGATTCAGGTATTTTAAGGAGGTTCTCTCCATAGAGAGCATTGAGCGAGCCTGCCATGTTCCGAGCCATTTCAACATGTTGTTTTTGATCCTTTCCGACTGGTACAACGTCAGGCTCATACATGAGGATATCTGCAGCCATAAGCACAGGGTAAGCGAACACTCCGTGATTTACTTCTTTCTCCTTGGCTACTGCATCTTTGTATGAGTGAGCTTTTTGAAGATATCCAACTCCAGTAACGCAACTCAGATACCAAGCAAATTCTGTAACGTGTGCAAGATCGCTTTGGCGGTATAAGAGGTGTTGTGAAGTATCAAGTCCTAAAGCGATCCAGGATGCAGCGATATCAAGTGACTGTGCACGTAGTGCCTTAGGATCTTTATTTGTAGTCAGGGAATGAAGGTCGGCGATAAAATAGAGACACTCATATTCGCTCTGTAATTTCAGAGCTTCACGTATGGCTCCCAGGTAGTTGCCGATATGAAGTTCGCCTGTTGCTCGAATTCCAGTCAGTGCGCGCTTTTTAGTCATGTCCCTAACACCTCTGTTTATCACCCTCGATCATGCCCCAATGTGGCCAAGAGGTCTATGGCAGAGTAGTTATAAGTGCCAAGAATTATGGAGAAACTTTTTTTAGACTAAGAATTTCTTTCGTGAGAGACTGGGAATACGAGGTTTTTAATATGAAGGTACTTCAGTTTCCAGTTCACAAAATTCCATCTCAAGATGCCTCTGCAGGCTCTCATAGTGCCTCTGAAAGCTCGTTACTATCCGATGCTGAATTTTCTGATACCGACAACCGACAGAAGCCAGGCTTATGTCTGCATCTTGAGATCAAAAGACATAGAGAACAGATCGCCTCTCTTTCTGAGGCAGAAGCAGCTGGTAATCCCTGGATAGCAGGAGTATATGAGCAGCTCGGAAGGGCGCTTTTCAAGCTAGCAGTAGAGGAAAAGGATACAAGGGAGCAGTTATCGGCGGCTGAGGCCGCGTATCAAGAGGCGCTTCGTCTCTCTTCGCTTCATGGAGATCTTCCTGGAGCTGCGCGTTGTCTTACAGAGCTTGGAGCGATATCGAAGATTTTTGGAGACGCTCCGTTGAGTGAAGAGCGATACGAACGTGCGGCTGAACTTCAACTGATGCAAACTGCTCTTAAAATGATTCCAGAAGAAAATCGTTTGAAATATAATCATCCTGCAGTGCCGAAGATTCTATCAGCCAAAGAAGTCTCTGGGTTTGAGGCCGAGCTTGGTACAATAGTAGAAGAGGAACTAAAAGATTTTTCGGAGCTTCAAAAGAAGCGGGTTCAGACAACTCTTTATCGAAGTATTGATACTGCGGTTCAAGAAGGACGGTGGATTGATGATGCTTTTGTTATTATGCTCAGCCAAGATCTTGTTGCCAACCTCTTGCTCACATCTGCAGAGCTGAATACGAACTGGCAAGAAGCAGCTTCTCAAATCTCTTATAAGGCATTGGGAAAGGCAGCCCGATTTTTTGATCTTGGTTTAAAGGAAGAGACGCTTCATCAACTCGCGGCGCGTTTTGTGTAAAATTGTTTTGTTGATGTAACAGAGACATTCATGCGTTCCTTGGCTCGGTAAGGAATTGTCTGAAGGTAAAAATGACAGTAGGGTAATACTCAGGACAGTATTATTCAGTCACGTATATCGTATTAATAAGAGATTGAAAGAGGATCTAGCGAGTGAATCGGTCACACAAAGCGGTATTCTATGCTTTTGTCTGCCTCCTTATTTTAATTCTATTGCCGATTCACCTAAAAACGTTTTTTGCAATCGCTGGTGATGCGAATCTTGTTCAAGCCACAGATAACTATCAAGATTATCTCTTTGCACATGCAGTAAAGGCAGGGCTGGATCCGTACCGTTCTCTTAGCGTCCTTCATGATGCTATGTCTGATATGAACCTTGGCTCTGATATGAACTTTGGCAAGACGCTTTTGTGGTATAAGCACGGACATGCTACGCCACATCCGCCCACGGTCTTTCCATTTATTTTCTGGATGAGCTGGGTCTCTCCCCAAGTCGCCTATGTCTTGTGGGCTCTGATTGAGTTTGGATGTTTCACGGCAATCATTTTTCTATCGACAAAGATATTTAATCTTCGTCTATCATTGACGCGGTATGTTCTTGTTTTCTTGCTCGTATTGAGTGCGGACCCAATCCAAATTGATATAGCAAGTGGGCAGTTTGGTCTCATTGCGTGTTTGTTTCTTACCCTCTATTTCTACTATCAACAAAAGCGTGAGTACTTCTATGGAGGAATCATGCTTGGGGCAGCAATCAGTATCAAGTTTATCGGTATCTTATTTTTGCCATTTTTATTTTTCCAGAGGGAATGGAAGACACTTCGAAGCGCCCTCTATACGGTGATTACACTTTTTGTTCTGAGTTGTCTTTGGGTTTCAATCTCTTCAATCCAAAGTTACTTTTTTGAAGTACTTCCCCATGTCTCAAGGATATATGGAGAGCACCAATACAATATTTCAATCTGGCGAGTCCCGAATCTTTTATTTCCTGAAGCTGTTTCCTCAGAATTCCCTGGTGTGAAAGTTGGCATAATGGGATTACTTGCTATCGCCGTTTTTCTGGCTGTTTATCGGGCTGCTCGCGAATCGCGTTATGTAACTCTCCTTGCTCTTTCATGCATTATTTCCCCGATATCATGGGTTCACTATTTTAGTCTTTTGGTGCCGTTGCTAGTTGTTATGGCAAAGGAGTCACATAATAAAGCCCTTCCACTTTTTCTCTTCGGACTTTTTTGCTGTATGGACAGCGTGTCTCGTTCTGTACTCACTTTAGTTCACGATGACTCTGTCGCTAACTTAGAGCTTTATGCGGGTATACCTCTTCTCACTCATTTCATGTTGATGGTCTGGCTGTGGAGGAATGAAAAGAAATTACTCGTGGTCACTGATGATGCATCTCTTGCCGGTGTTGAGATAAGACATCAAGAGAATCAGGAAGAGAGGCGCGAACCAAAAAAGCTGATGGTGAAAAATAAACTTTTCTGAAAGATAAAACGTTACGGCTAGTAGTGAGCTTAAGAGAAAAAGTACGAGAGTGCTTGGAGAGTCTGAGTCGTTCGTCTTCAGGTGAAAGAGCGCAAGGAATGGCACTATAAGTATCGAATTATCAAAAAACCAACAAAAAGGGCTAAGGACGACAGAGAGAAGAACAATGAGTGAAATGAAGCCATCAGAGATTTTTAATGGCTGATGTATGACGAGATAACCGAACAATATCGGCACGGGGAGTAAGGACATGAGACGAGAGAAAAATAGTCGAAATGGCGATCCATCGGGGAAGAAATAGTAGCTCGTAACGCTTGATAGAGATGCGGTAATCCACTGATTTGGAGCCTGAACACCTTCAATAGTGTGTTGATTGCCGATGGTGCTTACCCACGCATAAAGCGAGTTGGGTGCCACAACCAAGGTAATTATGATCAGCGCTAATAAGGGACCTGCACTCAAAATAAATTTGCGGCACGATCTTTCTTTCAATATCCACCAAGCAAAAAGGGTGAGAGGAAGGAGGAATAGTTGAACTTTTAATGAAAGAAAAAGAAGAGAGAATCCAAGAAAACTAGCCTTTCGTTGTTTTATACCTAGAAAGTAAAGCGCAGTTCCGAGGGTGAGAAACCCTGAGATCTGACCGAGCTTAAGACCCATCCAGAAAGGTGGGAAACAGAGCATAAAAAGAAAAGAAGCAAGTAGGATTAGCGCGTTGACCTTTGACTTCTCTGGAATGATGAAAAGTGGAACGCTCCAAAACGCAACAACGTTCGCTATTGACCAGATTTTTGCTGATAAGGAGAACTCGAAGCTCAAGAGAGGAGCGAACATTATGAGAAGCCAGGGAGGATTCCACATCATCATCGGCTCTCCCCGTGGGCCCAAGTTTTTCTGAATTTCTAGCATGAGTGGCGGGGAATAAGGATTTTGCCCTTCTAGCAGGAGTTGGAAGGCACTCCAATATTCGATGAAATCCCCCTGTCCATAACTCCAACTCCAGGTGTCATCTGCAATGAGACTGGTGAAGTAAGCAGAGAAGTTTTCATAGAGAGGTGGAATACAGAAAATAAGG
>RFPC01000066.1 GCA_009926305.1 bacterium | reverse complement strand
GGCGGCTGGTTTGATACAAGCTGGCGAGTGAATATCAGCGATAGCACTACCAAAGAGGCGGTAGCACAGGGCTTACAGAAGGGGTTGAGATCGATTTCAACAATTTCTGCTGCAACGGCTGAAGAGTCAGCACAGAAAATTGCTTATCATCTTCTGCTACCGCTAGCATCGAGTCAGATGTGACGTTCTGATTGATAGCTGGCAATAGTGGAGGGGGTCCTTGCGTCATTCGTGATGCGGGCCCCTTTTTGCGTACATGCGAGAGTAAATCAGAATCGGAAAATTGGGCTATGTTTGGCAAGCATGCTTCCAACGTTCGCTGAGAGTCTATATGCCCGTGAAAGCCTCTCACTAAAAGAGCAAGAGAGGCTTGCGTAACATTACGATATACATGCTGAGGATCGAGGTTGGCTCTGGAACGAAACAGGAGATGCATTGCTAGCGGGTTTCTTTTATTGTCACTACTTGCGATGAGAGGATGCGATAATATCTCTTGCACGATTTCAGGCAGTGAATTGGTTGAGAGTTTTTCAAAGATCATTGCAATGCCCTCATCAAGCCAGTGCGGACAGGATGACCCAACTTCATTTGCAATAATAGCATGTATAAGTTCATGTATTAGAGTTATTTGTAGCTCCTCGCTTGATATGCTGCTCTTTGAAGGATATTTCACAAGTATCTGATTTTCTCTATAGAGTGCGATGCTCCACTTTGGAGCAGAGTAACGCTCATGAAACTCATTCTCATTCAAAAAGATAATACTCATCAGCTGAGCTGAAATATTTGAAAAAAAATATCGAAACGGCTCAATCCGATTCTTTGCCACCTCTATTGCTCTGTTGATGTGTGCTTCCTCTTGAGTTGAAAAGTTGAGGCTTGCTGACGATTCCTCTACAACTAGCTTCCATGGGATGGCAAATGTCGCACGTGGAGCAACAAGAACAGAACAGAAAAGTACCGTGGTGCTGAATATGAGGTGATGTAGGAAATGCATGCTCTTTTCATGGACCCGCTAGGACGGGCTCGATCATTTAAACTCTCTATTTAGAATAGCCAAAGGAGGAAAAGGTTCAAAAAAAGTAGTAATAGTAGTAGCTTAGGAAAATCCGAAGAAACTCCCGCTACTTTGTGTAGGTCAGATGACCCTTATCATGTATTTTCAACTGATGGGGTTAGATGCTCTTCAATCTGTTCAAGAAGGAGGCGAGAGCTTCTAGAAGAGAAAGTTCACCCAGAGGAGTGAGGGGTAGAACACGCTGAGGAAATACCAAATGACTGTGGGCAATCTGAATCCGAATAAAATTACTAAGACTGATGATAGTCTCGAGTTATCGACCTTGAGAGAGATTATCGAGAAGAGTGCTCATCGGATTGGAAATTCCCTTCAGGTCATTCAGTCTGGAATAAATCGTATCAAACGACGAATACCAGATCATGACAAGGAATTGGACTCTCTCTCCTTGATGCAAAATTCAACCGATGACTTGTTACTGGTCTTCCGAACTTTACAAGAGTTCTCGAAACATTCGTTGTCTTCGGAAGAAGATATAGACCTCCTTTCATTGGTCGAAGAATCAATAGAGGACGCTTCCGTTAGGTATGCTAAGTGCGATTTTTCTATCGAGGTTGAAAGCGAAGCCACCGAGTATCGAAGTAAAATCGATGCTGAACCGTTTGTTGGTATCCTTCATGAGCTTATAAAAAATGCGCAGCAATCTGCACCAGGGGAAAGAAAGGTTTTCTTCTCTTTTGGGGTAAGATCATATGATTCTCAGCCATTCGTTGAAATGCTGATAGGCGATGATGGACCTGGCTTCAGAAGAGATAGTAAGGAGAGTGCTTTTTCCGTCTTTTATACAACGCGAGACCAAACCTTTGGGCTTGGTCTTCCTCGAGCAAGAAGAGTAGTTGAGGCACATGGTGGAAAAATCGAGCTAATGCTCGATGTTCGATACAGGGTGAGGATATTACTACCGCTGAGCTGAAGAGATTGCGGACCATTTTGATTGATTTAATAGGAGAGAGTTATGACATTGGGGAAAGTTTTAGTTGTAGAGGACGAGGATTCTATTGCAGAAGATATCATGGAATTATTGGAGTCCTTTGATTGCGAAATTGTAGGCCGGGCATCCAGCGTTGAGGGAGTTCTTGACCTTGTTGAAGCAGAAGAGCCAGACCTAGTTCTCATGGATGTCAAGCTTGATGGTGAAGGGGATGGCGTTGATGCTGCTATGAAAATAAGGGAAGAATCAAGGGTGCCCATTGTCTTTCTCACGGGGTATTCAGATATTGATTTACTAGAGAGGGCAAAAAAAACTGAGCCGCATGGATACCTCGTCAAGCCTTTTAAAGATATAGATTTAAAGACAACAGTTGAAATGGCTCTTTATACGAGTCTGAAGCGTCACCTGGGAGCTTCATCGAATGGCGATACTAGAGAATCTCAAGATGAGCCATATCGGGCAGTGTTCGAAGCTGCAGAAAAAATGGGGAAAGGCGCCACAAAAAGTTTTTCTAAGATCTCGGCTCCACTTACACAACTCGGAACGGAGATTTTCGAGAGACTCCGTTCCATGGACGAGTTTAAAGGGGTGGAAGAAGACGATCTGAAGGGCTTGGCGAGTTCTAGTATACGTAAGAAGCACACAGCTGGAGATATCATTACTTTGGAAGGCGAGGTGCAAAATGCTGGGTTTATCGTTGATGAGGGAAGAGCCGTATTTTTAAAAAGTTCAGCAAAAGGAAGAGACCTCATAGTTGAATTTCTTGTGAGTGGAGATTCTCTTGGTCTGCTCGCAGCTCTCGAGAATGAAGGATATCCATATTCGACGAGGATTCAAACGGAGAGCACCTTAATTTGGGTACCCCGCCATACGCTCCTGGAGTTATTTGGCGCTTATCCTGTTCTGGGCGAGCGATTTTTGACTAAAGTACTTACGCGGCTTAAAAAATCTCACGATTTCTCTCGATTACTTGCGCATGAAAAAGTCGAAGTGCGAGTAGCTTCTGCTTTGGAAACCCTTTATCCGCACTTCACGAGCCATGAGGATAACGAGACGGTTATTAGAATGACGCGTCAGGAACTTGCGGAGTTAACAGGCACCACGGAAGAGACTTGCATTCGAGTGACTCGCGCGATGGAGAAGGCTGGTATCTTAAACCTCTCAGAAAACAAAGCAATTCGGATAGTAAATAGAAGTGCCCTACAAGAAGTTGCCAATACGACACCGAACGAGGATGTGTATTCTGCCAGCAGATAAAACTGGGATGGTAATTGGTAGACCCTTGAGGCGCAATGAATAGGCTTGATTCAGTTAACGTTTAGGTAGGAACGGTGTGCTACCCTCAGCACTTTGTTCCTACCTCGAGGAAAACGCGTTAGAAGCCCAGGCTTTCGAGTGTTTCAGCGTCAGGTCGCGCTGTTACCTCTAGGTTATTCTTTTGTTGGTATTCACGTAACGCTGCCTGAGTGCGAGGACCTAGAATTCCATCTTGTGTGAGAGGAGTTCCTAAGCGTTCTGTTAATCGTTGCTGAAGAAGTTGTACATCGGTCTTTGATAACGTGTGTTGTAGCCGGGCTCTTTCTTGGACGCGTTGCTTCGCTTCTTCTTGCGCTTCAATTGGGGAGCTCGATTTCGAATGTTGACTCGCCCCCTGAGCTGTTTTGGAAAATTGTGAAGTGCCCCGTTGATTTTCTTGTGTTGCAAGAGGTGAGGCATCGGCGGGGAAGGGAAGCAACTTTGCACCTACCACTAATAAGGTTGAGAGTGTTGTATATTTGATAAATAAATTCATAGTTAATCCTTCATATATTATATGGATGTCAAGTTTGCCATTAACCGTCCAGTTTACTTATGACACTGCTCTCGAAAATTGATGATGGCGGGAACCTGATAGAAATTCTCCTACTGACTCTGCTCATCTTGAACTGCGCAACGCAATCTTTACATACTGCTCTCAAATCAACACAAAGGATGACTACCCTGGAGATGAGAAATATGAGGCTTGAACAATCTGAGATGAGTAGCAGTGAAGGCGTAGAAAGAGGAAGCCAGAAAGCGAGAGAAGAAATCAGCAGAAAAAATAGTGACAACTTACAGGGGCGCGTGGCGCTGGCGCTTGACGCTCTAGCTCCAGATGATCGTTTTTGGATTGAGACTATCTTCGGCATGAGGGCTGAGCAGGATACGGATCCACGAATACCCATCTCTTTGGCATTTAGAAGCGAAAAGACAAAGAGAATTCTTAGGAAGCTCCGAAACCTTCGGGAGGGGGGCTAAGTACCTGATAATATATACAAGGTGACGGCTTGTTGGTGAGAGTGAGAAAGAATTTCCAGAAAATTTTTCTGAAATCGCTCAACTTCCTTTGCAAGATTGTCGACCCCCCTTTCATGACACAGCAAGTACTTTTAGCAGAAGATGATCATACTACGAGAGAGCTACTGACGAGACTGCTCGCACAACAAGGGTTTTCCGTTATTGGTGCGGAAGACGGAGAGACTGCGTTGGGAAGCGTTTCAGATGAGACTACGATCGCAATCGTTGACCTGCGGCTTCCCAAATTGAGTGGATTTCGTTGTCTTGAGGAGTTTCGAAAGCGACACGCTGAGATGCCGGTAATAGTGATTTCATCAGCGGGCACGAAAGATGCTGTTTTGGCCATGAAGCAGGGAGCGTTTCATTTCCTGCAAAAGCCTCTAGACCGGAAAGAAGTATTAGAGACACTTGATCGAGCGATAGAGTGGAGAAAGACCGTTCTGCAAGAAAAGGCAATTCGTACTCCCTTTTCCTCAAAGGCAAAAGCGCTCAATGGCATTCGATTTGAACAAAGCTTTTTATCGGAATTAAATGAAATCGATATGGAGAAAAGTGGAGTATACCTTCAGTGTCCTGTTGGTGGTCCATTATTAGAGATCGCGAAACACTTGCATGGTCGCAAGGCAACCGCGGATGAGAGGTTCATTCATCTTGATTTTTCAACCGTGCCCTCAAGTGCGATGTATCGTCAGCTTTTTGGTGGAGGCAGCGATAGGGGCCTCTTAGGATATGCGAATGGAGGAACCGTTCTACTCGAGAACGTTCAATATTTATCGCCTCGAGTTCAGAAATTACTCGGGGAATTTTTTAAAACAGAGGGAAGGGACACATTCTGCATCGCAGCGGGACACCTAGCCCTCGATTCTCTCCGAGGACGAGAAGATGTTGCGCCTATCCTGCTGGAAGTCTTTTCACGACAACAAGTTGAGATTCCGCCATTGAGAGAGCGCAAGGAGAGTCTGCACGAGCTTGTAGAGAACTATCTCGGACAGCTACGCGTAGAGTTATCTCTTCCAGAGATTGAGGTTTCTCATGACGCACTAAAGAAGCTTGCCGAGCATAATTGGCCAGGAAATGATAATGAGGTCTATTCCGTTCTTGAACGAGCGGTATTACGAGGAGGTGACCTCGGAGCTATTCGAATAAGTAGCGATGACTTAGAGATTGACACCTTATCAAATGCTTCTGAAGAGATGAGTATTGAAAGATTGGGGAATCTCACTCTTTGCGAAATAGAGAACTACTTTATTCAGTTTCATTTGGATCGTTGCAAAGGAAATAAGTCTCAAGCAGCCAGAAATCTTGGTATCACCGATCGAACTATATTTAATCGTATTCAGAAATTTGGCCTCCAGCTATCTCACTGAGAAGAATCCTTAAATAGGGCCAAATTTTGCCCTCCAGAGGCATTTTTCTTAGGCTTGAAACAATTCGTTGAGTGTGTGACTGTTTCAGGGTCTGTGGGCTCTGATTGGGAGCCGAGAAAGAATAATCCTTTTCGTATTCGGTGGAAGAATAGCTATGAATTTACATGAGTATCAATCGAAGGAACTGCTGGCAGCCTATGGTTTGCCCGTTCTTGCTGGGTATTGCGCCTATACCGCTGGGGAAGTTGAAGCTGCGGCAGATCATCTTGGCGGTGGTGTCTGTGTTGTAAAGGCCCAGGTACATGCTGGGGGTCGTGGGAAGGCTGGGGGTGTCAAGGTTGCCAAAGATTCTGCGGAAGCGAGACATTACGGCGAGCAGATTCTCGGAATGCGTTTGGTAACCCCGCAGACTGGTGCTGATGGAAAACTGGTGAGGAAAGTATACGTAGAGGCTGGTTGTAATATTGAGCGAGAGTTTTATCTGTCCTTGCTGGTGGACAGGGCTGCGAAGAGGATTGCTATCGTTGCCTCCACAGAGGGTGGAACGGAGATTGAGGAAGTTGCTGAGAAGGATCCTTCAAAGATTATCACTCAGCTCGTGGACCCTTCCGTAGGATTACAGTCCTTTCAGACCATTCAAGTGGGAATGAGTTTGGGACTTTCAGCAGCGCAAGCACGTGAGTTTGGAGAAATAGTGGAAGGATTGTACGAAGTCTTCATGGATTGCGATCTCGCTCTACTTGAAATCAATCCGCTCGTCCTCACAAAAGAGGGCGGATTCATCCTGCTGGATGCGAAGTGTGCGACTGACAATAATGCGTTGTTTCGTCACCCTGAACTGAAAGAGTACCAGGACTACGATGAGATGGATCCTCGTGATCTTCGCGCAGGGAAGTTTGGTCTCAGCTATGTTGGACTGGACGGTAATATTGGTTGCATGGTCAATGGTGCAGGTCTAGCCATGGGTACTATGGATATCATCAAGGAGTATGGTGGCGAACCAGCAAATTTTCTTGATGTAGGCGGAGGTGCGAGCCGAGAGACGGTAACGGAAGCATTTAAAATTCTACTGAGCGACTCAAATGTGAAAGCAATTTTAGTGAATATATTTGGCGGAATCATGAAGTGTGATGTTATCGCTGCCGGTATTGTTGATGCTGCGAAGAGTCTTAGCCTTTCTGTCCCTCTGGTGGTTCGGTTACAAGGGACCAACGTGGAAGAGGGGAGAAAGATTCTTCAAGAATCAGATTTGAATATCGTGCCAGCAGACACCATGTCCGATGCTGCAGAGAAGGTTGTCCAAGCGGCGAACGGTTCGTGAGACGATGGGTAATTTTTGAAACCTGAGGCTTAGAGAGCAATTTTAGATAAAGGGAGAGGAGAATATGAGTATTCTCGTTAATAAGAACACTAGAGTAATCACACAGGGAATGACTGGGAAGTCTGGAAGCTTTCATACTGAGAAATGTCTGGAATATGGAACTCAGATGGTAGCTGGCGTGGGACCTGGAAAGGGTGGTAAGGAGCATCTTGGTATCCCACTTTTTGATACTGTCGCTCAGGCAAAAGAGGCGACTGATGCGAATGCGAGTGTCATTTATGTTCCACCACCATTTGCGGCGGATGCTATCATGGAAGCTGTTGAAGCGGACTTAGACCTGGTTATCTGCATTACAGAAGGTATTCCCGTTCTTGATATGCTAAAGGTCAATGCCTTTATGAAGGGGAAGCGTACCCGTTTGATAGGACCGAACTGCCCGGGAGTTATCACTCCTGGTGAGGCAAAGCTCGGGATAATGCCCGCGCAAATTCACAAGCCGGGGAACGTAGGTGTTGTGTCGAGAAGTGGCACACTGACGTATGAGGCGGTCTTTCAGTTGACAGAGCTTGGCATTGGGCAGTCAACATGTGTCGGTATCGGCGGAGATCCGTTGAATGGGACGAATTTCATAGACTGTTTGGAGCTGTTCGAACAAGACCCGGAGACTGCTGCAGTCATTATGATCGGTGAAATCGGAGGCTCGGCCGAGGAAGAAGCTGCAGCCTGGATTAAGGATAATATGTCTAAGCCAGTCGTCTCATTTATTGCTGGCGCAACCGCTCCAGCGGGAAGAACCATGGGTCATGCTGGTGCCATCGTCAGTGGTGGTAAGGGTACCGCTGAAGGGAAATTTGAGGCGTTGGAGGCAGCTGGAGTTACTGTAAGTCGATCTCCTGCTACGCTCGGAGAGAAAATAAAGGGACTGCTCTAGGGATAGCGAACTCTGATTGCAATAGTGCAAGCGTTTCTCAGAAAATATGGGGCGTTCTGTCTTTGGGTGATTCAGCCGGTTCTCAAATGGAGCTAAGCAATCCAAGCTTCCTTAGACCTGCTGGTATCTTCTAAGACTTTCCCCTCTTTCTTGAGCTCCTCCAGGGTGTCAAGCACTCTTCTCTGTGCTGCGCTCACGTCTGAGATACGAGTTGGGGGAAGGGTGTCATAGTCTCCTTCAATGAGGTCTTTCTTACGCTCGCTGACATTCTCGAAGATCCGAGTCTTTGTTTTCTCGGAGGCTTTTTTCAAGGAGAGAACGAGGTCTTGGTGCTCAACTCGCTGGGCAAGGAGTTGTATGCCTCTATCTGAAAGTCCTGCAATATCATCAAAGGTAAACATGCTCTCAGTAATCTGAGTTGCTAGTTCGGGAGAGGAGACCTCAATATTTGCAACCAATCGTTCCTGGTTTTCTGGTTCCATCTTACTCAAAATTTTGGCTGCCGCCTTAACTCCGTCGATGATTTCGTCTTGCTCGCTCATGCTGTAAACCTCCAGTTTCCTGATTGTAATTGCGGACTAAACCTTCATCCTTTTTGATGCTTATTAGGGTAGCAGGGGTGCAGGAACGAACGTTTCGGGCTCTAGACATGAGCTTTCCAAGATAAAACGCGTGTTAACGGAGAGTTAGTCGATAGCTGCCCTCCTCTAGTGCATCAAGCGTTTTCTTCTAAGGCCCTTTTGATGGCCTCCAAGCGGGAGTAATCTTCTTGAAATCGAGAACCGTTCCTTTCTGTGTCTTTGCCTGTGATCCCTTTGTTGGAGGGGTCAAGCACTCCCGTCAGGGGTTGTGGTGCTTCTCCTTTTTGCTCGCTCGCAGATTCTTCTGGCTCTTGCAGGAACATTTGCAGTGCTAGCTGCATCTTGAGGTCGTGTAGCAAGTCCTCTTCTTCTCGTCTTTTGGTAAGAGTGTCTTGAAAAAGTTCTTCATGCTGATCACTCGTGCCCACTGTCTCCGTACTCTCAGTTTTCTTTTGCGATGATGTTGCTTCGTATTTTTCCTGTTCCTGGATAAGGTGCGAGGGGGTCTTCCCAAGACTTACAGAGGTCGGTTCTACTTTTTTTACTGGCTCTTCCGAGGGTTGAAAAAAGAGGTCATCAAAGAAGTCGCATACCGTCTCAAACGTCTCTCGTGCAACCTCCTTCATCGTATTCCAAAGAACGCCGACAAGGGGAGATTCACTTAGGGCACGATCAACATCTCTTATAAATTCTTCGACTGAGTCGGGAATCAATGCCCTAAGCGCACTAAACGTGTTAGTTATGTTACTTCGCAAGGTTGTCTTTTGTGAAGCTGATTCCTCCTTGGCTGATGTCTCTATGGGCGCTGATTGAATTGGTGGTTTGATATCGGTTTGGGATATCCTTATTTCTAAGTGTTCTGAAGTTTGAGAAGAGAGTTCTGGCTGATTCAAATGCTCTAATACAGCACTTTTTTGAGCATTGTTCTTTTGAGCGTCTTGAAGAACCTCTGGAGTTGGGGAAAGAGAATCTATTTCAGAGAACTCCTCGCGTGTCGGTGTTGATAGGTCTGCTTCAGATAAATCTGCGTCTTGGTTTCTTCTGTTATCTTGCTCTAACACGTTAGCTACCTTGTCTCTTGGTGGACGACTCATCTAAGAGCTCGAAGGGTACACTGGACCTCTATACGTGTTATGCCGTATATGGTTAGGTGTGGCGCATAGTAAAATAAAGGCCAATCGCGTGCTGTAGAGACCTGAAAATCGGCTGATTTCGGGTTAGATCCAGTTTTTTCTTCGAAAGTAGAGCAGCATTAAGATTCCGAGACCTAACATAGCCGCTACGACGAACCAGAATCCGTATTGATTATCGAGCAGTGGGATAGCGTGGAAATTCATGCCGTACATACCCACAACAATATTCAGAGGGGCTGCAATGGTGGTGATTACCGTAAGAATCCTCATAGTATCGCCCAACCGAACATTTGCGATTGCGAGATAGCTATCTCGAATACTAATTACTGCCTGAATGTGCTTATCGAGATCTCGAATAATAGAAATTGTATGGTCGTCAACATCCTTGAAATATCGCCTTTTTTGACTATCGGAGATCAGGGTCTGATCATTGGCGAGTTGGGACAAAACGCTTCTTTGGTTTCGGGCCATTTGCCTGAGATACACAAGCTCGCGCTTCACCTCGAATAGGTCTTGGATTTCGAAGTCCTCTGGACGTTCCAGCGCAGCATCTTCGAAGCCGTCGATTACATTCTCAAAAAAGCCAATTCCTCTGGTAAAACGGTCAGTAAGGACGTCTATTACTCGGTGAGCGATGCCCTCTGTGCCATCTACCAGTGTCAGGTCGGGCTTTGTCTGAGCCCGTCGAACGAGAGCATCTAACCATGCAACTTCTTTCCGCCGAAAGGTCACAATTATATTCTGCGATAGGAATATTGCTACTTTACGGGTAAAAGATTCCTGGTCGATTTTCTCTGCGGACGCCTCCTTTCCCTTTGTATTTGCGAGATAGTCTGTTTCCCAGATCTCTTCTACTTCCGTCCATGATTTGAAACCGCGCACGATGAGAAAAAGATAGGAGCCGTAGTCATCGAGTTTTGGAAAGTGACCAGGAGTGAGGCAGTCTTCTACTGCGAGTTCATGAAAGCCAAAAGTGGAAGCGATCTGAGTGAGTTCGGCGATGTCATCGCTCTGGACATCAACCCAGAGCGAACGGTTAGGAGTGAGCTCTCCGACTGCGTCGAGATTGTCATAGACCTTGACATCTCGCCCTTCTTCGAAATCGATAACGGTAATCGTCATTCGTCATTTCCTTGAGTCTATCCCCCGGAGGATTGAGTGCCCCCTCATGCATCCCAAGGCTATACCTTGCAGAATATGAAGCGCTTGAGCAAGTTTATCTCAGTTTTGCGGGATTATTCGACAGTTAGGGATCAGCCGAAGAGAGTCAAGTGAAGAGTAGCCATGGGTGGACTCGAACCACCGACCTCGGAATTATGAGATTATGGATCCGAACATTGACCCTAGGCTACAGCGGTAGCTGAGGGATAGGAAAATCAAAGGTATAGGAAAATCAAATACTTTCACGAACCTATTTGATTTTCCTATCCCTGTGACAGTGAAAAAGAAGCTCGCTACACCACGACCGGATGAGTCGTTACTTACCCGAGGGCTTCTGGCCTACTACAATGTTCAAAAGCTTTGGTAGTTTTGTCTTTCTATCAGGCACAATGATAAATTTTGCGTTCGAGAGGTCGTCACTTAACTGTTCTTGTAGGGCTTCTGCAGCAATAGCCTCAAGCTCGGAGTTTGAAATATCAGAGGGAACATTAATCTTTCCCCGCTTCTTTCCATTTACTTGGTAAACTACCTCAATATTGGTCTTGCTATTCGCGATAAGCTCTCGATCTGCTTCGGGCCAAGGAGCGTATGCAATGCTCTCACTATGGCCAAGGCGTTCCCATATTTCTTCGGCAGTGAATGGGAGAAAGGGAGAAGCAACTTTTAAAAACTTCTCAAAGCTTTCCCTCGATATCTCTTGCTCGCGAATATCCCTCAAGCACTTCATAAGTTCCGCTATTGATACATTGAATCGCAGGCCTTCTATATCACTTGAAATTTTTGCTGCCGCTTCGTTGATCCGAAGAGAAACTTCTAGCTTCTCATCCTCAAGGGGAATAAACTCACGGACACCGGTTTGCTCTTCAGAGCCAGTGCAAAAGAACCAGAACTTTCTCATGAAGCGGCTTGCGCCAGCGATATCTACTCCATCCCATGATCGCTGGGACTCGACCGGCCCCATGAACATAATATGAACTCGAAAGGTATCAGCACCGTATTCTCCAATCACATCATCAGGTCTCACCACGTTTCGCAGCGATTTTGACATTTTTGCAGTTATACGTTCGACAACCTCCCCTGAGTCTTTCTTGGCATAAACTTCCGGAGATTTTTCTTCAACCTCGTCTACCGGGATGAGAACCCCGTTCTTGTCTTGAAAGGCAAAGGAGGTAAGCATTCCTTGGTTGAAAAGTCGGGTAAAAGGTTCCTTGATGCTGGTGAGTCCAAGATCGTGCATTGCCTGGAACCAGAAGCGAGAGTACAGAAGGTGCAAGGTCGCATGCTCAGCGCCTCCTAAATAGAGATCGACCGGCCCCCACGCCTTTTCTACCTCTGGGGCAACAATTTGATCTCTATTTTCAGGATCCATGAATCGAATTGGATACCAACAAGATCCTGCCCACTGTGGCATTGTAAGAGTTTCTCGTTTCCCAGACACACCAGATTCTTTGCTAGAAGTTGAAACCCAATCCGCTGCACGGGCAAGGGCAGACTCACCCGTATTGGTCGGTTGGTAATTCTCAAGATGAGGTAATTCAAGAGGAAGTTCTTCCTTGGGCACTGTACTGATTGTTCCATCATCCCAATGAATCAAGGGGATGGGTTCACCCCAGTATCGTTGACGGGAAAAAACCCAATCTCGGAGCTTATAGTGAGTTGCTGCAGAAGCTACTCCCTTATCGACAATCTCAGTTCTGCAATCCACTCTGACCTGAGAGGAGTCTTTTCCGAGCCAATGTAGTTCTAGCTCATGATTTGCTTGAGATGCGATCATCGCCCCGTCTTCAGTCCAGACAATTTCTTTGGCGAGTACAGCTTCACGTTCTTTACCAGCATCCCGAGGTAAAATCACCGGGACGATTGGCAAATGATAGTTCTTAGCAAATTGAAAATCTCTCTCATCATGGGCAGGCACACCCATTACGACACCGCTGCCCACTCCCATCATCACGTAGTCAGACACATAAATTGGAATCTCTTTCTCAAGGAATGGATGTTTAGCTGAAGAGCCTAAGAAGACTCCCGTCTTTTGGTCCTGTGAGGTGCGGTCTAAGTCGCTCCTCTGGGAGGCTTCTTGGCAATACGTTTCCACCTCTGATTTCTGCTCTGGGGAACAAAGGGTTTTTACCAATGGATGCTCAGGGGCTATTGTCAAGAAAGTGGCACCAAAAAGAGTTTCCGGCCGAGTAGTAAATGCCAATAATTCTTCACTGCTCTTCGATACAGGAAAAGTTATCTCAAGGCCCTCACTTTTCCCTATCCAATTTCTTTGAAGCTGCTTAATGCTCTCAGGCCAATCGAGTTCCTCCAGCCCCTCAAGTAACCGATCTGCATAGGCAGTAATTCGAACCAACAACTGCTTCATTTGTACCCGTTCCACAGGATAACCTTGCTCACTCTTGCCATCAAAAACCTCTTCGTTCGAAAGAACTGTGCCTAGTTCTGGGCACCAATTCACTGGAACGTCATCGAAGTAAATGAGCCGATGAGCATTGCGATAGTCCTCAACGGCAGATGTTCCCAGCGCAGAAATGCTTTCTGGTATTGGTAAATCCTCTATTGGTCGAGCGATGCCACTATTCGTATCAAACCATGAATTGTAAAAATCGATAAAAACGCTCTGTGTCCACTTGTAATAGCTTGGATCGCTAGTTGTTATTGTCCTTGACCAATCATATGAAAGACCAAGTATTTCCATTTGATTTCTATAGGTGGAACAATTTTGAACGGTTGTTTCTTGAGGTGGTTCGCCAGTTTTAATTGCATGCCGTTCTGTCGGTAAGCCAAACG
>RFPC01000065.1 GCA_009926305.1 bacterium | reverse complement strand
TCTTTCGCAGGTGGCTATAGACATTGAGAGTCCTGCGCTGCGGCACTCATTTATTCATCTTTCCGTCGCTCAAAACCAAGGCGGTGAGCTCGTTCAGCCTCTTCGAGAGTTGAGCGACTCGACTCAACTGTATTACCAAGAAACAGTCGATGAGCAAATTGCAAAGCTTCCAGTGAAAGCAACCATACCGCTTGTTATTACGTTTGCCGGTCTGGTGATATTCTTTATGACATCCCCCTTAATTCAAATCCTAAAGCTCTCAACTGAGGAGTTCGTGAAGTAGTATGAGCCGAGACAACGATACAAGCATCAAGAAGGTGCATTTGATGAAGCAGCATCAGAGAGGAAGTGTCCTCTTGTTTATATCGGCTATTGTTATACCTTTTCTTTTTTTTACACTTAGCTTAGGTCTGGATGTGGCGATGTTTTTTCATGAGAAAAGGCGTGCACAAACCTTACTTGACCAGGCAGGATTGCATGTGCAGAGATTCTTGCCGTATGTGCCAGAAGCTCAGGCAGCTTTTGATTCTTTCATCGAAGATAAGTCCTTATTGCAGCAGGGGGTATCAACCCTCGTATATCATCCTGATGAACAGGTGTCGGATATCATCACCCTTCGATATGAACGTCCTTTTACGCCGTTTTTTGCCAATCTGATTGCCTCTAATCTTGCTATTCAGCTTGTAGCCGAGTCACAGATTCGTACCAATCCCTTCAATATCCATATAGCGGTTGATACATCCTCTTATATGGCCCCTTCTATTGACGATCCCCTAGGCTGGAGTCCCGACACTGAGGTTCCAGCTAGTTTGTTTGGACAAGGAATTCTTAACTTTGCACACGATCTTAACGGCGATCACATAGCAGAAATGGTTAATCCTTTAGTGGCATCGCAGCAATGCTTTTCTCGCCCACTACGTACCGCTAAGCGTAATGCTATTCGCCTGTATCAATACGTCTCGAGCTTTAGAGATAACATGGTAGGACTAAGTGCCTATCCGTCTGGCAGCGGTGGTTTTCTTGATATTCTTCAGCCGGTATCTTTGACGTTAATCCCTGGAACACATCCAAATCCAAATCAATTTCAACACTGGAGCGCTCCATTTGTTAGAAATGAGGACTGTGCAGCAGCGAGTGAGCAAGAAGTCATACGTGAGTCTTTTCAGGTGCCACTCGCCCATGAGTCGTTCGTTGGATTATGGAGAGCATCATCAAGTGGGGAGTACCTGATCGATCCCGCCGCTGGATGGGAAGTTAATCCGTTTTTTCAGGAGATATCAGGGGAAGTCTTGCTGTGGTCTCAAGCGGTGCGAGCGCATGCATCGGCCGATACGCCAGAGGTGATTCGCGCGATGAGTTTAAGTTTGCTGGCTCTTGATGATGCGGAATCTCGTGGAGGAGTGCGAGGCAAGGCAGTAAGACAAGCCATTGTGTTCGGGGGAGACCTGCCATGGAGTCAGGGAGAACGTTTCATGAATCATACAACGGGTATGATTTCTGACGAGGTCTCAGCTTCATTGACAAGTGTATTTCATGATATTGGAAATCTTGTCGCTACCTATGAGGACCTTAATTTTCACCTTTTCTATATAACATTTTTCCACGAGGGGCTTTCGGGAACCGCAGATCAATTTAGTACTGGTATTGATGCAGTACAGGTACTAGCCGATAGCGTTTTGAGTCAGCTTCCTGAGGATGTGCAGGAACGACTGACATTTCGTTTCATCGGCACTGGCAATTCAGAGACAGTATCCGATGAGCTGCTATCATTGATTGCGATGAATAGAAGAAGTGGGGTTATTGCGAGATGATGACTCGAGTGTTTCAAAGCCTGTCTACATGGGGACGAGGTCATCCAGATGATGGAATGGCGCTGCTTGAATTGGCCATGAGTGCGCTCGTTTTATTTCTTATCATTAGTGGAGCTGTGATTGCAGGAGAGCGGTATCGTGAATTTCATTATGCAGAGCAGATAGTAGATCGCTTTATCCATGAAGAGTCGGTGCGTCCTCTGCAACTTGTTCATCTAGGGACCTCAAGTGAGATTATTGTTGACTATTCACGCCTTGAGTCTCATCGGCAAGAAGTATTGAGCTCAATGACAGATGAACTTGTAGTATCTCAAGGAGAAGAAGATGAGATGTCTGATTTTTCAATTGAGATGGGCTATGTCGTTTTGTCTATTCAGAAAGACACTGGTGAACTGCTCGGGGTCACGGATCTTTCCTGTGAGCGATATGTCGGCCAGGGCAGCACAACAGCACAGTCGTGTCTTAGTCTTGTGACGCTTTTGTATGCAAGAGCTACTGATGTAGCTGAAAACAATCGTTCTGTGTTTGCTCTGCCGCGAGTGTATCGGATTTCTTCGGATGCGGCCGAAACAAATGAAATGAAATTTATGAGTCATGCAGTTTTGCTTGGGCTTCGTGTAGCATGGCCGATTGGTGACTTATCTTTACCGTCTGTATCGATTGAGGTTCCGCAGGAGGCATCGGCTTTCAAGATAGTGGCTTTGAGAGGAGATGTTCGTTTATGAAGTGGTTTTTACGTTGGCGCCAGAAGTCTCGGTATAGAGGGCTTGCTGTCATGTTGAGAAAGCACCTAGGGCCAGCCCTTCTTGAGCAAGTTATGGACATTACTTCCGACAGAAGAGATCTGCTTACAATAGTAGCTGAGTGCACTGAAGAAAATGAAAGGGCTTTACTTGAAAAGCTTGCTCGGAAATGGGGTTTACAAGTCGCGCCGCGTGTAATCTATACAGAAGCGGAGCACATTCCGGCTGAATATCCTCTCGAATATATGGAGCAAGAAGGGTTTATAGCGATATATCGAGATGCAGTTTTTCGAGGTGTAATTTGCTCTGATCCAAGTCGTGTTCCAGAGTTTTTTGGGGACGTGGAGCACTTTGAGCTTTTTTTGGCACCGTGGACTGAAATTGCTGATGCTTTGCATAAAAGTAAGCAACGAGTAGATGAACTCAAGGCTGAAGAAGAACGAAGTAGAGAGGAAGCGAAGCAGCAACTCGCCTTAGAGATTGTAAATGAATTAGTCGCAAGGGCAAAGAGTTATGGCTCCGGTGTTCTCGATATTCAGATGGCTTCACGTGGTCTTTCTTATGTTTTTGAACTACCGAATGGAAGAGTTGGCTCGGGTACAATTCATAAGGCTGTTTCGCCGGCGTTGCTCTTGTTGCTATCAAATTTTGCAAGACTGCCAACAAGTCGAGAATATGTAGTACATGTAGATGATTGCTTGACTCGGTATACCATCAGCTGGACAGAGCAAGAGCAAGAAAGCGTATCAACTGCTCTGGAAAAAGAGGAAGCAAAAATGAAAAAAGAGTCGATTCAACAGGACTCTTTATTGGCCACTCAATTTTCCACTTCTGTATTAATTATTGATGATAATAATGTCTTTGGTTCCGTTGTAGAGCGATTTTTGTTGCGGGAGGGATTTTCTGTACACAGGAGAGATTCGGCGAGGGATGCACTCCAAGAGCTTAGGCAGAGCTCCATTCTCCCGAGAGTCATTCTCTGTGATCTTCACATGCCAGAAATGAATGGGATGCAGTTTGTTTCTGAGGTTCAACAATTACAATTGAGTGAGCACATCTCAATTTTCATGCTCTCCTCAGATGAAGAGATTGAGAATGAAATTGAGGCAATTCAAAGAGGTGCGGTAGGATTTTTAAGAAAGACAGAAGATCCAAGAATATTGTGCGCCCATGTCAGAAGAGCAATCGGTACTGATTCTTCTTTTTCCGAGGCAGCATGATGTATATACCGAGTTTTGTATTGATTCTCATCGTATCTCTGGTGTTCGTTGCACAGGTACAGTTGATTACCCTGACAACTCTCGTCCTTCTTACAGGAGTTGTCATTTATCTATTGGTGAGGGAGGGGCGTACAAGAGAGGTTCTGCAAAGAGTAGCGCGTATTCTCTATAAGCAAAATCGATCGCTTCCAAGGGAGGAGAGGCTTTTAGAAGACCTAAAAAGTAGGCTTTGGCAGGTTGAATCAGACAGGATTCTAGGAGAAGAGTTCTCTCGTTTGGCTATGTATTTTGATGATATATTTCAAGAACTTCGAGTCCAAGGCATATCAGCCTTAAGCGGTTTGCCTGAGCGATTAAAGCATGTAACTCGAGCAGACTCAGTTGTAGTGTACTGTGAGGAGTCTTCAGCGAAGATCCATTACTTTCAAGAGCAAGCATCGAGAGTTTACGTACCGTCTCGCTGGATTATTAAAGAGCTACAGGAAAAGTTGCCTCCCTTGCAAACGCGAGAAATTTCAAATGACGAATATCCTGAAGCACAGAGATGGATAGGGAACGGCTCTTTTGTCTTCACGTATCAATCAATGGCGCCTGATGGCAACCAAACGAACGCTTGTGATGTGCCAATACTGACCGTCCTCCTCGGATATCGTTCCGACATGGCACCTCTTCCAAGAGAGCATGATATCCTTGTTGAAGTAGCACAGCATGCTGCCAGGGCATTACGAGAGTTCTTTGTTGTGTCTGCGGTTCAGACAAGAGGAGAAGAGGAAAGATTGCAGCAAGAGAAGTTCTTTGCTCATGTTTCTCATGATATTCGGACTCCGCTGAATAATATTCAGGCAATATTAGATCTGTTCTTTCTTGAAGGAGTCAGTCCGAAAAATGAAAACTTTCTTAAAGTAGCTCGTGCAAACTGTAGAAGTCTACGTGATATAGTTGAAGAGCTTCTCGAATTTACTAAAGTCAAAAATGGATATGTTGCTAGGAAAGTAGAGTCTATCGTGATCTCAGACATAGTACATGAAGTGGTATCTGAGTTTGCTTTGAGTGCCGAGAGTAAGGGATTAATGCTCGACAGCAAAATAGTCGGAACTCCAATCATTGAAGGAGATCGTAAGCAGATAAAGCGTATTCTGATGAATCTGGTGAGTAACGGATTAAAATATACTCACCAGGGAGGCGTAACCATTCGTTCATTTAATAGCGGGAATCAGGTTCAAATTGATGTTGTGGACTCTGGACAGGGAATTCCAGAGGAGCGTATGAGGGAACTTTTTGTGCCTTTTTCACGCCTTGATGCTTGTGCTACGGACGGTATTGGGCTGGGACTGGTTCTTACGCAACTTTTGGTGGAACAGAATAAAGGACAGATACGGGTATCCTCCCAGTTTGGACGAGGTTCAAAATTCTCGATGGTATTCCAAGCGAGTAGCGCGCACAGTGATGTCATGTCGAGTGCACTCCGGTCGCAAGAGGAGAGAGAGGCTGAGCTATCATTGAAGGTTCAAAAGCTGGAGTCAGAAGGAGAGAGGAAGGTACGAGTTATTCTTGTTGATGATGATGCAGATGCGAGCAGGAGCCTTGCAACATTACTCAGGCGGTTCTCTTTGGAGGTTTACGCGACCTCTACGGTTAAGGAATTGAAAGAGCTACTCGTCTTTTGGAGTCCAGAAGTTGTTGTAACTGACATTCAGATGCCAAATGGAGGAATAGAAGCTGTTAAGGCCAGTGTCTCGAATTTTAAGGAGATCGAAATCATTGCCCTTACTGGATGTGTGGATAGTGCTCGGCTCAATCAAGTGCGCGATCTTGGAGTGTCAGTTATTTTAAAGAAACCAGCTCGACCAGAAACTCTGATTGCCGCTATTCATGACGCAGCCTCCCAGGTACGAGGAAAAGGGGGTCGTGCCGAAGATTGCTTGGGTGAGCAGGGTGGATCTGAGGCTGAACATCGGCATATTGCTTGACTCTCCAACGATACCTCATTAAATCTGACATCCTAATATTGTGCGCTTATCAGTCTTTTAAAGCAGGATGTGTCATGATTGCCTCAGATAATGAGATGAATAAAGAGTCGCTATGTATAGCCAGAGCAATTGCATTTTCGAGTGAAATTATTTTCGATGATATACTAGCAATGCTCCCCTGGGCTGAGTGTGAAAGAATTGAAGCGAACTTCTTGCAGGTGACACTGGGCAGGGAAAAGAGAGTTCTCATTTTCCGTTTCCGTGGATTAGTATTCATCGGATTCACTGAGGAAGAATATCGCTCAACTATAAGTTCAATATGCGAAAAAATTACTGCCCTTGAAGGATCTTGGGAGGAGGATGAATTTACGATTCAGCGCGGAGTTGCTGAACCACAAGTTGCTTTTCACTCGCTTAGCATTCCTGAATGGGATATCGAATTTATCCATGTTCTTGGACAGGTGCTTGCGCGTTCATGTGCCCTTTCACTTGTCGAGCGTGAAGTAGATATAATGCTGACTGGTTCTGAGGCGATGACGAGTGGGCTTCAGAAAAGAGCCTCCTCTTGGTCAAATCGGAAGCAGATTATTAGTCACTTACAACGAGTACTTCGATTACGTCATAGATTAATTATTCAACTTTCCCTTTTAAGAGATCCAGACGTGGTCTGGGATAATGAAATGCTTGATCGAATCTATCGACGTCTCATGGAGAACTTTGATTTTGAAGATCGTATCGAGAGTGTCGAAAAGATGCTCGAGCTCTCCTCTGAAGTAAGTCGGCTACAACTTGAGACTATTAGCACGAAGCGTTCTGAGATGCTGGAGATTATCATCATTTTGCTTATCTTATTTGAAGTGCTACATACCCTGTTTTCATTGATCTCGAGTGGGTAGGAATAAAGGGGAACTACCAAGACCACTGGTCTGTAGAGCTGAGATTCAAGCTTTATTGTATTTGACCAGAAGTGTGCAGGTCCTGTTGCTTACACAGGTTCTGTAAGTCTGGTATCAATCTCATCCCCTAAAAGCTTTGGAAGCTCTGGATGAGGTTGCTTTCCTCCATGACTTCGGATGATGGGTTGTCGATCGGTATGAATCTTCTTCTGAAGCACCATGAGTCCATCTAAAACGGTTTCGGGTCTGGGCGGGCAGCCTGGAATATAGAGATCTACAGGAATAATCTTATCAATTCCGGCAACGGTGGTGTAATTGTCATAGAAGCCACCAGATGAAGCACAAGCACCAAAGGCTACCACATACTTCGGTTCGGCCATTTGTTCGTATACCCGAACAAGTACTGGGGCAATTTTATGAGTGATTGTTCCCACCACCATTAACAGATCTGACTGTCGTGGTGTAAATCGAGGCAGAGCAGCACCAAATCTATCCGTGTCATAGTGAGCACAGCTGACGGCCATGTACTCCATGCCGCAACAGGCTGTCACAAACGGGTATGGAAAGAGGGAATACTTTCTAAACCATCCGATAGCGCTATCAAGACGGGTATGGAAGAAACCAGACTCTTCAGCTTTTGGAGATAGTGCGTTCATTGCGCCTCTTCAGTAAATACAATTCTGTCAAATAGTATATACGACGGCAACGAGAGAGCAAACCTGACGTTTGATCTGTGTTCTGAGCGACAAATAGGGGGGGAGTACCGCCAAATTCAGGTCATAGGGAGTGCCTAACTATGCTGTTTCCCCAGAGAATTCCCGTTCTGTCTGCCGAGAAGCTACGCAGTATTGACCCTTTTCGTTCTTTCCGATGGTTGCAACGGCTGTCTCCGGATCGTGTTCGAAGACCACGAGGGCTTGCTCTTGAATAGCCTTCTCCAAGAAGGGCATTTTTTCATCAAGAAGTGTTTTTGCGCACATATCGTATCCCATGTGATACGGGAGAGGGAGATGGTGTGCCGTTGGAATAAGGTCTGAAGGATAGAGAACGGGAACATCACCGCCACGTATTTCGATATATTGAAGTCCTTGAGTGTGTCCATTGGATTGATGCACCCAGATATCTGGTAAAATTTCTTGTACTCCGTCAGTAAGACGCAGGTCAGCATTCTGTAGCAGAGAGACATGCTCTTGAAGATAGCTTGCCCGTTCACGAATATTTGGGTTAATCGCCTCTTGATAATTCTCTTTCTGCAGCCAAACTTTTGCGTTTGGATAAGAGAGTTGAAGGTTTCCATCGGTGTCGCGGTGTGTGAGACCTCCTGCATGATCAAAATGAAGATGCGTAATGATGAGGTCGGTGACTTCTTCAACTTGAAAGGACCGGTCTAAGAGGGGTGTTGGTTGAAAGTTGAATATATTTTTTTCTTTTTCCGACCATTTATTGCCACATCCAACATCGACCAGCGCGCATATCTCTTGGTTCCGAATAAGGAGGGAGCGCGTTGCTAGTGTAATCCGATGTTTCTCGTCTGGATGTGCTTTTCTCTCCCAGAGCGGGCGAGGCACAGAGCCAAACATCGCTCCTCCATCAAGTGAAAGGAATCCATGATTAAAGAGGGTGAGTTCATATCTATTCGTTTTCATTGCTTGTTAACCTCAGGTAACTTATAAAAACGCCTTGCATTTTTCGTCGTGATTTGAGCGATAGTCTCCAAGGATTCATTTTTAAGCGTAGCCAGGTGCTGAGCCGTATGCCGCACGTAAGCACTTTCGCACCGTTTCCCTCGAAAAGGAACGGGCGCCAAGTATGGTGAATCGGTTTCGAGCATAATTTGTTCAAGGGGTATTTGCGTTGCAGCCTCGTGAATCGCAAACGCTTTCGGGAATGTGAGTATCCCCGGAAAGGAGACCATGAAGTTACATTTATGCAATCGTGCGGCAAAGTCTGCACTTTCGGCGAAACAGTGAAATACCCCTCCGACTCTCTCAGCTTCCATCTCTGTAAGAACGGTAAGACATTCCTCAGCAGCATCACGAGAATGAATTATAATCGGAAGCTGTAATTCATGCGCTAGCTCTACTTGAAGTCGAAACCATCGGTACTGATCCTCCTTTGGACTCCATTCTTTAAAAAAATCGAGACCTGTTTCTCCTATCGCTCGAACTTTCGGATGTTGAGCGAGTTCTCTGAGTCGAGCAAGATCTGACGGTTGTCGTGCATCGTGGGGATGAATGCCGACTGTGCACCAAATCATATCATACTGCTCCGCGAGCTTTAGAGAGCGTTCAGCACCGAGAAATCCATCCGTTGCCCCAATGTTGATAATCGTGGAGATGTCCGCCTTTTGAGCACGCTCAATAACTTCTTCAAGATCATTCGCGAAATCTTTCCCGTCCAAATGGGCATGTGAATCAATCAGCTCAATGCGTTCTTTGTTCATAGTGCTCAACTTGGTATTAGACTTTCGAGCAGACCGTCTTGCTCGAGAATAAACTGATCTTGAAATGATTCAGCAAGATGGAGGAAGAGGTTTTGGAAGAGATAGAGAGGGGCAAAGTTTCGTTTGAGCAGATAGTATTCAAACTCCCCAAGCTCATAAATAAAATTTGCCCAGCACAGTTGTCGGGTCTGAAGCATTTCGGAACGTGCAAGGAGATGAAGACATGCAATCTTTTCTTTCAGGTTTTCACGATCTTGGGCAAATGTGCTTCCTAACCTGAGTGCTGCTGCATGATCTCCCATTGCAATAGCTTTTAGTTCATCGTGGAGAGCTGTTAGCTCCTCTCCTTGCTCTTTGATCAGGGAGTAGGAGGATATCGAGCCAGAGGCTAACTCAACGCAGCGCGCACGTACTTCCTCCCCATTCGCCTGAAGTACTTTTGCGAGTTCCTCATTCGTAAGGTGGTGAAATCCCCATCGCTGTGCGCGAGAATGGATAGTTCTCAGCATAAGATGAGGTTTGTCAGTGAGGAGAATGAAAAAAGTCCCAGGGCGTGGTTCTTCTAGTGACTTAAGGAGGGCATTTGCAGCAGCCCCCTGTAGTAAATGCGCATCATCAAAAATCAGGAAACGATAAGTGCCAGCAAATGGGCGCAGTCTGAGAGAGTTGAGAAGTTCTCTTACTGATTCGGTGGATGCAGCACTCTTATCGTCGCATGCAACTGTAATGAGATCAGGAAGATTGCCAGCATGCATAAGCTTGCAGTGATGACACATCGTACACCCTCCGAATGACGGAATCTGACGAGAGCCATCTTGGTGGTATTGGAGGCACATGAATGTCATAGCAAGACTCTTTGCCACCCGCTTTTTCCCGACACCGCTGGGGCCAGTAAAAAGAAGTGTGTGATGAATACGTTCGGATGCAATGGTCTTATGGAGTCCAGCAATAGTAGCGCTATGACCGATAATAGACGTAGCAGGATCGTGAGCGATAGGGTCTTCGTTTATCGATTTTTTCATTACACGATGATTCACAAAGAAGAGTAAAGATTATGCTATCACTCTTACCGTACCGTATCCAAATGTATTCGTGAAGTTTCTTTGAGATAAATACCCATTCTCTCAGGGAATTGAAATAGTCGAATCAACTACCTTTTGTACAAGTTCCTTTGCCTCAGCGAAAATCTCTTCTGATGATTTCATTCCATCAAGAATGGCAAAAGGTTCTGGTAGCCTCTCAGCAAGCTCCAAGAATCCCATTCGTAAGCGCTCGTGAAACTCTAGCTCCTCATCTTCGAATTTGTCCTCTTCTTCTTTATCAGCGTTTCTGCGAAGGCCTTCCTCTGGTGGGAGATCGATGAGAAGAACGAGGTCAGGCCGCTGTCCCTGGATTGCAATTTCACTGAGTTGTAAGAGTGGCTCAATGGGGAGTTCATGGCCATATCCTTGAAAGGCAACGGTAGAGTAGTAGTAGCGGTCAAGGAGGACTAAGCTGCCAGACATGAGTTGAGGCCTGATCAGTGAGCGGACATGCTCCGCTCTGTCGGCAGAGAAGAGAAGTGCCTCAGCGAGTGGGCTAATAGACATGCTTTGTTTTTCAAGAAGCAGTTTCCTGAGCGATTGTCCGAGAGGTGTTCCACCTGGTTCAAAGGAAGTGACGACTTTATGTGTCGCACTGAAGTGATTTTTAATTTTCTCTTGAAGTGTTGACTTGCCAGCACCATTAACACCTTCCAAAACGATGAGCCCCTGGCAAGCATGTGGTGTGAAAGTTTTGGTTGATACAATCAATGAAAAGGCTCTCAGAAAATTGGATTACTCAAGGAATAGCTTAAGCCCGTATTCAATCTGTTTTGCGGTATAAGGTTTTGTTATGTAGTAGTCTGCGCCGTGTTGATATCCCTCAAGAATCTCACCATCTTGGTCTTTCGCTGTAACCATAAGGACAGGGAGATCTTCAAACATCTCGAGCTTTTTAAGCTCTTCCAAGAGCTCATATCCGTTCATTACCGGCATCATGATATCAAGGAGCGCGATGTCGACGTGCTCGTCGGCAATGCCCGCAAGAGTATCTGGCCCAGAGGCGAATGCTAGGGTTTCGTATCCGAGGGCCTCCAAGATCGCGCACAGGGCCTCTCTACCATCATCATCATCTTCCACTACGAGAACGCGATATTTTTCAGCCACGAAAGTGCTCCCTCTTCCTATCATTCAACAGTTGATAATATACGTTCGCCCTCTTTATGGGAATCGTCAAGCGAAAGAGGTGGGTTTATACCCCTGAACCGTCTTTTACTTCGTTTGCAGGTGGGTCTGAGTCTTTTTCTGAAGGCTCGATCCTGAGTCCTAGCTCTTTGCTGACGGCAAGGACTGCCTCTACGTAGGGCACACTGTTGTTGTATCTTCGAACTGCTTGTCTCAGCGCATCTTCCTTCATGGTGGTCTGATGATGGGAGAGAAATCGTGCTACCGAGATAATCGCATCTGGATGTTGAAAAAGAGAGACGATGCCATCTTGGTTTCCATCAATGGCAAATCGCTCGAATGATGTCGGCAAAAACTGCGCATAACCGAAGGCACCTGCATATGAGCCCTTTATTTTTAGTGGGTCTGACTTTTTATTTCGAGCTATTCTGACTGTTGCTTCAACTTCTGGAAGAAAAAGCCTTAAGAGATAGCTTGCTCTTTCTTGCACTTGTTGAAAAGTGACCGCCTCTCCATCAGTAACGAGACGCTCATAGTTTTTTAAGATGTTAGACGGCGTAGCTGCATTAGCAAGGCGAGCGAGTTGAGGAAGGATTGAGTGATTTCCCGTAAAGTTTCCAAGATCCGTCTCAATTAGAATGATGGCAGCAATCACTTCCGGAGGGATTTGAAACTGATGATTCGCTGAATGAAAAAAAGAGGTGTATTTCTTCAAGTAACTCTGTGCCCGCTGTATTCTCTCGGGCTCTAAGAACTGTGTGTAGAGCCGCTCTGATTCTTTTGGGACAACGGCAAATGGAACAAAAGTGAATTGAGGCACTCGTTTATCAAGAAAAATTTTGGAAAGCGTTCGATGAGACATGCCTCGTTCATGCAGGTGATGAGCGATGAATCCCCAGCCACGGAATGCCATTTCATCAATAGCAGATCGTTCATCTTTCCCGCTATTTGCCAAGGCATTACGAGGTTTCAGAGAAAAGGAGTCGATTTGCAGTGTAGTCAAGAGTGAGAGACTAAGAGCGCCTAACAAGAGAATTCTCAGTATCGGCTTTTTGTTGGAGTAAGCTCTTTGGGAATGAATCATCGCCCTCCCCTTAGCAGTTGCGAAAAAACTGCTTCCATTCCAAGCGACTTTCCCTTCAATTGTGCATCGGCAGTGATAAGAGCTTTATGAAAAGCGCGGAGTCGCGACATGTTCGCTCTCTGAAGAAGTTGTATCTCTTTCTTAACAAGCCATGGCGGAGCCCCTATGATGGATGCAATTTTTGATTGTTGTATTCCCTTATTGATCAGCGCGCGAATGAGTAGTAGTCGGCTCGCAGACTTTCCCATCAAATTTAAGAGAGAGAATGCGTTTTTACCGGCATCAAGCAGGTCTCGCAAGTTATCTTCAGCTTCTTGTGGAGGCTTTGTTAGCACTTTTTCGAGTAATTGAAATTCATTTGGATCTGGATGGTAGTGAAACAGCTCTGAGAGGTCCGAAACTGTTGGAGCTTTTCCCTGCTCGCAATAGAGCTGGAGCTGATGCAGGATTTGGTTGATTCCATCAGGAGATTCTTCCGATATGCTGACCGCGAGCTGGGCGACATCCTTCCCAATCTTCATTCCAATGGACTTGGCATGTTCAATAGCCCACTGACCTAACATGGCTTCTTTCATTTCTGGGAGTTCTATCAGCGCATTCTTCTTGGCGAAATGCTTACGTAATCTACTATTCGATTTCAGTTGAGAGGCATGCAGGAGTAAAATATTAGATGGTGGAACGGGGACTTCGCTTTTCAGGAAAATATCGAGCGCGGATGTTTTTAACTTATGAGCATTCGTGAGCCGTATAAGCCTTTGAGGGGTAAAGAGGTCATTTGAGTGAAGCTCCTCGCAAAGACCAAGAATGCCTTTGTCATCGATGCTGTCACCAAAGAAATGAGAAGCATTTTCTTGCGTAAGGCTAAGGAAAGAAAGCAGCTCCCTTTCGAGGAGTTCAATGCGGATAGGATGCGAGGCGATAAGAAGATATGCAGGTTGGTTGGCATCGATATTTTGAAGTAATACTTTTATGTCAGATAGGTATGGCATAGCCCCTTAGTGTAGCCCGAGATGAGAGAAGGTGCCAGAAAATGTGGAGCATGTGTTTGCTTTTGACAGGAGCACGGATTGTTTCTGTAAGAAATCATTACGGTGAGGGAACGTTTCTGTCAGGGATCATTTCTGTGAGTGCGGGAGGGAAAGTTCTGGGCTTATCGGAAAAAGAGATGTGCCCAGGGACAGGATTGAACTGCCGACACGAAGATTTTCAGTCTTCTGCTCTACCGACTGAGCTACC
>RFPC01000064.1 GCA_009926305.1 bacterium | reverse complement strand
GGGCTTTCCCGTAACATTGACTGTATATGGTCGGAATAAACATCCGTAAGCCGCTCCCCCGCCTTAAAGAGCTCATTGGCTATTGCTGGATCAACGCCCTGTTGTTTGAGTTCTTTCACCTTCTCATCGAGGGCATTGTCTTTCGGAACTAGGCCGTTACTATGTCTACCACTTGCAGGGGTATAGGTAGGAGCTACATCCTGAAGTTCATCTGCCACGCCAATCAGTATCTTATGGGCTTCTTCGAACTTTTCTCTTAGCTTTGCTTCAGCCTGTGTCACTGCTTCAATCGTGTCAGCATTTCGATTTTGCGAGTAATCCTGTAGTGCCTTTTCGAGGTCTTGTTTCTCTTGATTCGTTTTCGCTTCCACCATTTGTTGGAGCTCTTGTGCCAGCGAGGTGGGGATTTCTAGCGTTATATCAGCCGCAGAAGTTTGCACGAGGCCCGTACTTGAACCCGCCGCCGGCGGATTGAGGAGGTTTTTCGTCTCTTCAAGTACCTTTAAGAGGTGTTGGCTGTTTAGTTCTATAACTTCGCTTTCTATTTCAAAGCTTGCTTGCTCTGTAGCTTTCTTGACAGCTTGTGCCACCTCATGGTGTGGGACCGTCGGAGCACCATACAGATCTCTTGGGATTGTTTTGTTCAGCTGTTCAGCAAATCTCCTCGTGATTTCTGGTGAAGGATTTCCTTTTAAGACTTTCTCGACCGAATCATTGATATCCCTCATCTGGGTTAGAGCAGTCTTAATGGCTGCTTTCTCCGTTTTTAATAGGTCTCGTAATGTGACTTGCTTCTCGGAAGGTAGTGCGCGGACGAGCTTTGCGCGTTCTTTCGGAGACATGTTCTGAAACTCATCTGGAGTGGTGCCCGACGATGCAAGTACGTCGGCAATTCCCTCTCGTAGTGATTTTGTCGACTTGAGAATGTCTTCCTTCAGGGGACTTTGTGTCGAGTCTACTGCCTTATTGAGCTCATCTGAACTTGATTTGAAAGGAGCGTTCGTCATCGTTTCAACGCTCGTCGTGAAACTGTCTATTTTAGAGAGAGTCTCAGCTATACTCGCTGCCTCAACACTCTTTCTCATTCCAAAAAGTTTTTTCAGGGTATTTCTAAATCCTGATTGCTTGAGAGATAGCAGGTCTGATGCGTTTCGGACTGTTTCTCGTGTTACAGCTTCTTGCGAAGACTTCTGTTGATTGTTTGCTGTTTGCTGTTGAGTCATTGAACTGTCTCCTCACGTATCCTTCCTGATACGTTTTCGCTTTTACATTGGGGGGCGATAGTTTTGCCCGTTTCTCCTCCTCTCTTCCTTCCTGGGCATAGCGGATGCTTATGATTCGTTATGCGTAGAAATCGTAGGGTGTAACATGAAATGTGCAATAAGTGTGGGCCGTAAGATCTCACGGCCGGCTTGGGTAGGAAGAAGGTGAAAAAATGTATATAATCAGATGCTTAGGAAAAGTTGCGGGGGCGCAGCCTCACGGGCTACAGCACTGGGAAGGAGCGAGCGGAGAAGGAGCGATATATCGATTGCTTACAGCGCACGCACGGAGGTCTCCCGCCCGTACAGGAGTGAGAGACCTCTAATAAAGGGATTCACTGGGACGGATTACAGTGCGAGTGCGTCAGCAATCGGTGTGTAATCAATACCAACTGCTTGACTGACCTTCTCGTTGGTAAGTTTTCCTTTGTGGGTATTCAATGCCTCGCGCAGAGAGTGGCTCTTCTCAAGAGCTTTCATCGGCCCATCCTTGGCAAGCTCAACGATGTACGGGAGGGTAGCATTCGTGAGCGCAAGAGTTGAAGTCCGAGCGGTCTGAGCCGGCATGTTGCACACGCCATAATGGATTACTTCCTCTTCGACATAAGTTGGGGCATCGAGTGATGTTGGTCGACTTGTTTCAGCGCAACCACCTTGGTCGATACTAATATCAACAAACACACTTCCCTTCGGCATTGCCTTCATCATATCTCGAGTGATGACCCGAGGAGCGGCTGCTCCAGGCACAAGTACTGCACCAATGAGGAGGTCCGTGTTTTCAAGGCATCGGGCGAGTGACTTTGGTGTCGAGTATACCGTTGATACCTGGTTCCCAAACTCGGCTTTGATTTTATCAAGCTTCGTATTATCGAGGTCAAAGACATAGACTTGAGCGCCCATACCGAATGCCATTTCACACGCAGCTCTACCAGCAATCCCAGCGCCGACTATCGTTACCTTGGCACGTTCTACTCCGATGGTGCCACCGAGCAACATTCCCCTCCCCTCGTTTTGAGAGAGAAGGTGGTATGACCCGTTGAGCACAGAAAGCTTGCCAGCAACCTCACTCATTGGCTCGAGGAGAGGAAGGCGACCCGCCTCATCAACCAGCTCATAAGCGATACTCGTTACCCCACTCTCAACAAGTGCAGTAGCCACCTCTGGCATACTTGCCAAATGAAGGTAGTCAAAGAGAAAGAGTCCTGGGCGAAAATACTCGTATTCTGACTCGTGGGGCTCTTTAACCTTCACCACCATCTCTGACTCTCCCCAAACCTCAGCTAGGGAGTCCACGATACGGCATCCAGCCGCTTCGTATTCACTATTCTTAAAATCAACTGCCAGCCCCGCGTTATTCTCGATGAGAACTTCATGTCCGTGCTGTGTGAGCTTGTGAGCACCGTCTGGTGTAATTGCTACCCGCTTTTCAAGGGTCTTTCTCTCGCGTGGAACTCCAATTTTCATTTCTTCTCCCCTCATATAGATGATAGGCACATTATTTGTCCCTAAGATGTACATGTCTTACGGGAATTAATCCAGTTTTTGGCCATAAATTGGCGGTCTCAGCTGAAAAAAGGAATGCGGTTATATCCTTCCAGCTGCCCAAACGGGGCCTGGGATTTTTTTTCATTTCATGCCCTATAAGACCCTCAAGACCTTTGTATTTTTCTCGAAAGAGCGATATCTATTAGAGCCATAAGTGCTATGGATCCAAAGATATTAGACGGTAAATGGCTTTCCCTTCAGTTCGAGCGCTCAATTGCCAATGCCGTTCGCTGTGCCGTCAATACCCCCAGCCCGAGCGGTACAGACGCGGAGAGTGCGCAAGTTCGAAGACCCCCTGGCCTCGGTGTGATTTTAGTAGGTGATAATTCAGCGTCTCTTGCTTACGTCGGACGGAAAGAAAAAGTAGCAAAACGGTGCGGTTTTGTGACCAAGGAAATTCGTCTCTCCGAAAAAGTGTCCTCGCAAGAGCTTCGTGAGGTGATTGATTCGTTCAATGAAGACCGTGAGATAGACGGAATCTTGCTACAACTTCCGTTGCCACACCACCTCGATTCTAATGTGATGCTTGACCGAATCCATCCTTCGAAGGATGCCGATGGGCTTCACCCGCTGAATCAAGGATTACTCATGCGAGGTGATGGATTGCTTCGTCCGTGTACACCCTCGGGGCTCATGCGCCTGATTGATCTTGCGTTCGCTCCAGTTGAGCCTGGGACAGAGCTCGATGATTCAGTCGATATCTTCACCCACATTCCGGAGAAAGATCTCAGTGGGAAACGTGCCGTTGTAATTGGTCGGTCTATTCTGGTTGGAAAGGCAGCCGCGCTTCTTCTCCTTGAACGAAATGCGACGGTTACGGTGGCACATTCCAAAACCGCGGATCTTTCTCAAGTCGTTCAAGAGGCAGATATTATCGTGGCGGCAGTAGGACGAGAGGGCTTTGTAACAGCAGATATGGTGCGGGAAGGTGCGATTGTGATTGATGTTGGAATTAATCGGAATTCGTCGGGAAAACTCGTTGGAGATGTGGCGTATGAAGAAGTAGCCTCGAAAGCAAGCGCAATCACCCCAGTTCCAGGAGGCGTGGGCCCCATGACAGTGATTATGTTGATGCTCAATACGTTGAAAGCGTACCAGGACAAAGCCAAACTGGAAGGAGAGGGGGCCAAACTGGAAGGAGAGGGAAGCTGAGGGCAAATGGGTGCAGAGCAAAGACGGTGTAAGAGTAAAGAGAGTGTAAGAATATCGTAAGAAATGAAACTCTTCAGAGAACCGAAAACAGATGAGTAAGGTTATGAGTGATTTAAGAAGAACGCCCCTTTACCATGAGCATTTGAAATCCGAGGGGAAGATGGTTCCTTTTGCTGGATGGGAGATGCCAGTGCAGTATCCTGCTGGATTGGTCAAGGAGCATGAATGTGTACGCGAAAATGTTGGGCTCTTTGATGTAAGTCACATGGGGGAAATCGAGGTGAAAGGCGGAGGCGCCATCGCCTATCTTGATTACGTGACGTGCAACTCAGTTGCGAGTATGAAAGATGGACAAGCCCAGTATTCCGCTCTTCCGAATCCTGCGGGAGGCGTCATTGATGACATTATCGTGTATCGATTTTCTGCTGAGCACTTTTTGCTCTGTGTTAATGCTGCCAACGCTGATATCGACTTTGCTTGGCTCAAAGAGCATGAGCGTTCGGATGCAGAGGTTACGAATGTCAGTGACCAGTATGCGCAGATCGCAGTGCAAGGGCCAAAAGCCTTTCAACTGCTAGAACGTGTATTTGGGAGAGCTATTGGCATTGAAGTCAAACCCTTTTGGTTTGTTCAGGATGTGTGGCGTGAGAGCCCAGTGATCATCGCCCGTACTGGATATACAGGGGAAGATGGAGTGGAAATCTTTGTATCACCAGAAAAAGCGGGAGAGTTGTGGGAGGTGCTTCTGCAGAAAGGCGAGGACCTTGGTGTGCTGCCGTGTGGTTTAGGAGCGAGAGACAGTCTTCGTCTTGAAGTGTGTTATCCGTTACACGGGCATGAGCTTTCCCCTGAAATTTCAGCGATTGAGTCTGGATTAGCTTGGATTGTGAAACCTGAAAAGAAGGGAGACTTCATTGGTCGTTCCGTATTGGAGAGGGAGAAGAGTGAGGGAGCACAAAGAGCGCTTGCTGGCTTTTATCTTGAAGAACCTGGCATTGCTCGTGAAGGCACAGAGGTACACTCCTTGGATGGGAGATCGATCGGGACTGTTACAAGCGGAACAAGAACCCCAACGGTTGGAAAGCGAGAAGGGAAAGCCCTTGGCCTTATGTTGATAGAACGAAAGTATGCTGAGCTAGACACGCAACTGTATGCAATTGTTCGAGGAAAAAACATTGCTCTTCGAGTCGTAAAGACTCCATTTTATAAAAAGAAGGCGGCTTAAAAATTGGGAACACGGCAATCGTATTTCAGAAGAAAATGGAAGTGTTAAATAAGGAGAAACGGCTATGAATTTTCCACAGGAATTAAAGTACACGAAAGATCACGAATGGATAAAAGTTGAGGGAAGTGCCGCAACGGTTGGGATTACCGCATTTGCTCAGGAAGAAATTGGCGAAGTGGTCTTTGTCGAGCTGCCAGCGATCGGTACCGAGTTTCGGCAAGGAGATATTCTGTGTGTCGTTGAGTCAACGAAAGCAGCTTCTGACGTGTATGCACCCGTAAGTGGAAGAGTAAGCGCGGTAAATGAGGTGCTTGCTGATGAACCTGGAAAAGTGAACGAAGGGCCGTATGAAAGTGGATGGCTTGTAAAATTAGAAGCGGTTCAATCGGAAGAAATTGAAGGTCTGATGGATGCAGCTGCGTATTCAGCAATCGTGGGCTAACCACTAAAGGGGTTGCCATGCTGCAGGGGTTGCCATGCTGCAGGGGTGGCTATGCTGCAGGGGGGGCTATGGGTGATGGGAGAGGCGCCGAGAGTCTCGAAGGGAAAGACAGGTTATTGTATCGATTATTGAGGCAAGTTTCTGCAAAAGTAAGGAGGAAAGTTTGTGGGAGAAGCGGCATACAAAACAGGTGAAGGCTCTGAAGAAAGGAGAGAGATGCGAGTGGTAAGAAATACTTCTGATGAGTCTTTGTCGCGTTCAGAAGCCTTTGATTTTGGTTTTGCCTCGAGGCATCTGGGGCCGGACGAAGAAGATGCGAAAAAGATGTTGTCGCAGGTAGGCTATGAGTCGCTTGCCCAACTTATCGATGCGGCCATTCCCCCAACTATTCGGCTAAAAGATGATTTTCAATCCTCTATCTTTCAAGAGCCACTTTCTGAAGTAAAAGCGCTCGATGTGATTTCTGAGCTCGCTGGAAAGAATAAGACTCGTCGCGCTTTCATCGGGCTTGGGTATCACGATACCAACACCCCAGCGGTCATTGCCAGAAACATATTGGAGAATCCTGGATGGTACACACAGTATACTCCGTATCAACCAGAGATATCGCAAGGACGTCTTGAGGCGCTCCTAAACTTTCAGACTTTGATTGCTGAGCTCTGTGGTCTGCCAATAGTAAACGCTTCAATGTTGGACGAGGCTACAGCTGCGGCTGAAGCGATGACCATGAGCTACGGGATTCGGGCCAAGAAGGGGCAAGAGGATAGTAAAAAGTTTTTTGTTGCCGATCACTGTCATCCACAAGTCATTGACGTTGTAGAAACGCGTGCTGAAGCAGTTGGCATCGAGGTTGAGGTCGGTGACTCCGCTGCATTTGTACCGAGTGATCATTACTTTGGCGCCCTTCTCGCTTATCCAGAGACGGGCGGGGGAGTTTCAGACCTTTCCTCTTTCATCGGTCAGGCGCACGAGCATCAGATGCTCGTAACGGTGTGTGCCGATCCACTCGCGCTTCTCTTACTTACATCTCCTGGAGCTCAAGGTGCTGATATCGTTGTGGGATCAGCGCAGCGTTTCGGAGTCCCAATGGGCTTTGGTGGGCCGCATGCTGCCTTTTTTGCCACCAAAGAAGAGTACAAGCGTGCCATTCCAGGAAGGTTGGTGGGGGTGTCTCGGGATGTGAGCGGTAAGCCAGCTCTCAGGCTCGCTTTACAGACTCGGGAACAACATATCAGAAGAGAAAAAGCGACGAGTAACATCTGTACAGCTCAAGTACTGCTTGCCGTCATGGCTGGTATGTATGCTGTGTGCCACGGTAAGCGAGGGCTGAAGAAAATAGCGTGTGATGTGCATGATAAGGCGTTGCAGCTCGCTTCGCTGGTACAGTCGGCTGGCATCAAACTTGAAAATGACAGAGCGTTTTTTGATACGATAGTAGTAAACATCAGCCCCAAAGAGCAGAGTGAAGTTCAGCGTAGAGCCGAAGAACAAAATGTATTGCTTCGGTATTTTGATGATGGACGGGTGGGAGTTTCTGTGAATGAAACAACGACCCCATCTGATGTTGTTGCGCTTGCCCAGATTATTACCGCAAAGAAAGTCCAGATAGTGGCGAAGGTGGAAGAGTGTCTCCCTGAGGCGTTGCTTCGGAAGGATGAGATTTTAACGCAGCCTGTTTTTAATGAATACCGATCGGAAAGCGAATTTTTGCGATACATCAAGCGTCTTGAAGCAAAAGATCTCTCGTTGACTCACTCAATGATACCGCTTGGTTCATGCACAATGAAGCTGAACGCAACAAGCGAGATGCTACCCGTTACACTCCCCGGCTTTTCAAAGATTCATCCCTTTGCACCTGAAAGTGACTATGAGGGCTATCGAAAGCTCTTCTCTGACCTTGAGACAAGCTTAGCCGAGATTACGGGATTTGATGCCGTATCACTCCAGCCGAATGCTGGTTCACAAGGAGAGTACGCCGGCTTGTTAGCGATAAGGGGGTATCACATAGCAAATGGCGATACCAATAGAAAGGTATGCCTCATTCCTGTTTCAGCACACGGCACAAATCCGGCAAGTGCAGTCATGGCAGGAATGAAGGTGGTGATCATTCGGTGTGACAATGAAGGGAATATCGATCTTGAGGATCTGAAAGAGAAAGCGGAGATGCATAAAGATGCTCTTGCAGCTCTGATGATTACCTATCCGTCAACTCACGGGGTCTTTGAAACCCGAGTAAAAGAAGTATGTGATGTGATCCATGCGCATGGAGGGCAGGTTTATCTTGATGGTGCTAACCTTAATGCATTGGTCGGAATAGCCCGTCCAGGAGACTTCGGTGCTGATGTTTGCCACATTAATCTTCACAAAACATTTTGTATTCCCCATGGCGGGGGAGGTCCAGGTATGGGGCCTATCGGTGTGAAAGCCCATCTAGCGGCACATCTCCCTGGGCACCGCTATGCGGTGAAGGAGCTCAGCCGAACATCAGGGTCAGTAAGTGCAGCTCCGTGGGGGAGTGCTAGCATCCTCCCCATCTCTTGGATGTACATGGCGATGATGGGTTCAGCTGGGATGCAGCGGGCCACTGAGATTGCAATATTGAACGCAAATTATATTGCCAAGAGGCTTTCAGAGTTCTATCCCGTGCTCTATCAGGGAAATGCTGGTCTTGTAGCTCATGAGTGCATCTTGGATGTTCGTAGCTTCAAAGAGAGTGCTGGGATTGAAGCCGTAGACATAGCAAAGCGTCTTATGGACTACGGATTTCACGCTCCGACGATGTCCTGGCCAGTGGCTGGCACATTAATGGTTGAGCCGACAGAGAGTGAATCACTCGCTGAGCTGGATCGATTCTGCGATGCGATGATCGCCATTCGTAAAGAGATTGAGCAGATAGAGCAAGGGGCGCTTCCTCGCGACAATAACCCTCTTAAACATGCGCCACATACTGCGGAAAGTGTCACTGCCGAGAGCTGGGATCGCCCATATTCCAGAGCCTTAGCAGCCTTTCCAACACCGTGGACTCGCGAATCGAAGTTCTGGCCGTCGGTGGGAAGGATCGAAGACAGCTATGGAGACAGAAACCTAGTCTGTACATGCCCATCGGTTGAGGAGTATGAACAGGAACAGTAGTCCGAGCATGTGGAGCCGCCCCACACACTCGCTCATACACGAGTACGTTCTTGAAGGGAGAGGCGCGTTTTATGCAAGCATTTGTAGAGAGGCGATAGCTTTCTCTCGCTCCGCGAATTCTTTTTTCAGAGCCGAAAAAGCCGCCAGGCTCTCTTCTTGTGTGAGAACACCATTCTCAGTAATGAGTCCTTCAATGAGTGAAAGAGAGAGTACATCGTGTGAGAAGGTCTCATGAAGATACTGGACGCCATGAGCCTCCTTCTCACGTTTTTCGTGAAAAGTAATCTCGTATGAATCATCCCAAAGGCTAAACTTGTTCGTAGTCAGCAAGACATATGACTTTATCTGATGGGCATGAAGTTGGGATAAAAGACTTGCTGAGCCCGGTCCCATGACAACCTCCATCTTATTTGTGAGTGATAACCCACCGAACAAGGCGCAATCTACATCTTGAAGAATATGTGCAATCGCATATTCGGAGACGACCCGGTATGCATACCCGAGTTTCTCTAGGAGTTGAATCATTCTGTCCGTCTTTGCTCTTTCTTGGGCAGCAAGAAGTATTTCTGGCTTGCTTCCTTGCTTGTTCAGTGTTTTGAGCAGCGTATTGATGGTGCTGCTATACGAATGAAGAAGAACTTTTTCCGATCCAGATATGATCGTAAGCGCATGTTGTACTGATTCTTGTCGTCGAGTTCGCTTTATTGCGAGGAGCTCAAGGAGGCGATGTCGAAGATTTTGCGCAGTAAATTCCGGATTCTTTAGGGTATCTACAAGCAGCAGTTGTAGGTCAAGAATGATACTTGCCATTCTCGGCTTACAGGAGAGTACCGTTGTATATATCTCGCAGAGACCCTGTTGCAGGCTCTCCGAAGAGGTATCACCTGTGTATTCATCAAGCGTTTCAATTAGGGCGATGAGGGTGTCAGCCCCGAGCGCATCAGCCCCGTACTTTTGATCGAGGGTGATAAAGAGTTGGTTTATGGTCGTCAGTAAGCTCGTGTTCATGGTTATATCCTTTCGCTCAAAGAGAGTTAGAGCCAGTAGAGAATTGCGAGATAGAAGGAAGAAATTACTATCGTAATAAGTGTTACGGGTAGTGCTTCTTTGGCAAATTCAATGAAGCTGAGGTGCACTCCTTTCGCTCGAGCAATACCTATGGTGACAACATTCGCTGAGGCACCGATCATACTCCCATTCCCTCCAAAGCATGCACCCAGAGCGAGCGCCCACCAGAGAAGGTGGCTTTTGGGGTCTGAGCGGAACGGCTCCTGCGCGAGCAAGTCTTTTAGAATAGGAATCATCACTGCTACAAACGGGATATTATCAACGATCGCACTCAATATTGCCGATGCCCAGAGGATCAGGAGTATCAGGAGTAGCGTATCGGACGTAAGAGAGAGCAGAAGATGAGAAAGGAGTTCCAGTACTCCCACTTCCTCTAGCGCACCAACTACGATAAAGAGTCCCGCAAAGAAAAGGAGGGTGTGCCATTCGACTCGTCCGAACAGATGATGGAGATCAATTTCCTTATGAAAGGAGAGCAGAAGAAGTACAGCCCCAGAAATCGCTATTACGGGAGCTTCTACGTGGATGATGGGATGGAGTAAAAAGCCGAGGATCACGAAGGAGAAAACAAGAAATGCTTTAATCTTTACTTTTTGCGAGAGATAATAGCTCCTTGCCTGGTGCCGTATATCAGAGAGCATGAGACTACTGGTAAAAAGCCAACTCAATTGGTCGTTTCTAGAACGCACAAGGTCGCGCTTAACGGCCAGAAGATAGAGCGTTACGGCTCCCATCGAAACTAACACTGGTACGGTCATGAATTTTAAGAAGTCAAGAAAGCCAAGTGTTTCCACTTGAGAGCCAATCAGGATATTCGGTGGATCTCCAATCATTGTAGCGGCCCCACCAATGTTTGACATGAAGATCACGAAAAGTAGAAAAATTTTGGGCGGTAATCCGATTCCCTGAGTCAGGGTGATCATTAATGGGGCGAGGATTAAAACCGTGGTTACATTATCAAGAAAGGCCGAAAGAATAGCGGTAGAAATACCAAGGAGGAGGAAGATTGTAAGCGGATTGCCTTTCGTAATAAGTCCGAGTTGAAGGGATATCCACTTAAAAATCCCCACCTCGGTGAGACCCTCAACGAAGACCATCATGCCGAGCAAAAGACCGATGGTATCAAAGTCGATAGCGTGTACGGCCCCTTCAAAATCAAGAACTCCGCTCAACATGAGAATTACGGCCCCTGCAACAGCGAGGAGTGTTTTATCGACTTTATCGAGAATAATGCCGATAAAAATACTAATGAAAACGGTTACGACAAAGATTTGAGTCCACATAATTGGGAACGCTCCATTAAAAATTCGTGCGAAGGATACTACAGGAAAGATTTCAGAATGAGAATGGTATCCACCTGAAAAACTAGGGGTTTTTCGTACTCCTGCCAAGAAGGTGAGGAGCGATCTGGGTCGAAAAACGTACCATAATCCGATTGCCTCCACCCACTTCCTATGCTTTTTGAGTCAACTTTCGCCCACAATTCGCATAACACCTATAGAGAGGAGTATTCGTTATTCCAAATACTTAGAGTGAACTTCAACACTTCGTGCGTTTTTTCCGGTTAAAGCACAGAAGAAGTGAAGCACGGCAGTTGGTTAGAGAGATAAGAGTTTGAAGGAGTGTATGACTCTTTCGGGTAAAAGGTTTTCATTCGATGACAGTTTTTAATGGAATACATAGTCAATCGCGTAGATGCATCGACGGGGTGCGCTACCCGAGTAGGGTTCTGTGTCCCAAAGAATCGAGCTCGCTTCGTCTTGTCTTCATTATTACGTATCTATTGGCTGCGATTTTTTGTCTCGGAATTCATGTGACGGCGTCAGCGGATCCGAGGATGAACACGAATAAAGCCGAAGTTGATAATTTCTCCCCAGGAATTGCTGCACCCCTAGCGAAAGAAATCTGGAACAAGTCGATCTCTGAGCCTGCTGGTAGATTTATTCTTCTGAGGAGCTGGGATGATGAAAAAGAGGAGTCGAAGCCAGCCGAAGCTGCTCAGCGTTCAGAGCACAAAATCCTGACTCCAGCGCAAGAGAGTGAGCCGGAGGGCAAAGAAGTGGCGATGATTGATGAGACCCGCGAGTCTATTATCGAGCGGTATGGTGACCCACGGGAGCAAGTTGTCATTACTCCAGATCAGGCAGCACCGAAGCCATTTAAAGGTATACATGCAGCACTTCAAATTGGTGACGAGCAACTTGCTTTCGATTATGCAAGAAAGCACGTTCGATATATGACGCAATTCGAGGATCGTGTCGGGAATCTTCAAGGACTCATCGCAAAAGCGATGGAGGCCGAGGGAATTGCTGATGGAGAGGGGTGGACCGCAGCACCTCAGTTCGCGCGATTTGGCAAGTATGTTGATAAGGCGCTTGAGGAGCAGAGAAGGGAGTCAGAGCCTGTCTGGGATGAGTTTGTTCTATCTCTTCCCGCGGAGCATCGTCTTCGGGCAATTCTTCCGATGAGTGAGGCAACTCAGTACGATGTGGTTCGTGAGGTAGAGCACCGCGAAGTCTTTCGCAGATATTTTCAGAAAAAGGCCCCATCCACTCCGGACGGTAAGGTTGTGCTTAGGTTGTACGTTGATGTCATCAACAACAAGGATTCATTGGTATTGGCGAGGGAGCTTTCTGAGTTAGGGCAGTATTCTCGAAATGATGAGCAGATCGAATTTCACCTATTTTCTCGAAAGTATGTAGCGCCTGATGAGTTAAAGATGTTTCAGCGAAGAGCGGGGCTGATTGGAGTAGAGGCTTCCGTTTTTCCTGTCGATCAAGAGCTGCCTTCGGGGCCCTTCCCGCTCGTAACAATTGAGCTTCCCGCGTTAAAGAAGGAGTATCAATTTCACGGGATAAGAAGAAGTTATTTCTTTGAAGAGTTGATTCAGGTGATGAGCGGGAGGCGTTTTTCATGAAAAAATATGTCTCATCATACGCACTATGTTTTTTCTGTATCAGTCTTTTATTGCTTGTGCCATATCAAGCGAAAGCAGAAGATGCAATGGTGTATGGGTCTAGGCCATGGGATGATGCTGATAAGACAAGTATTCTTGAGGAAGTTGGTGGGAGTGGTGCGAGTAAGTCGGGAGACAAGACGGCACTAGACGTCGGTCTGTCTTCGAATGAATCAGCAGAGAAAAAAGAAAGTTCACACTCGACTCTCCTTGGCGGTGATTACTCAACGATGCGAAGCGCCGCATCGTATGATCCAACCTTTATTTTACAAAGAGCACGGAGTTTTTATACTTCACCGGCTGCCGTCTGGGAGAGCAGTGTTGCGATGACAGGGGGCGTGATTCACGCCGGTCTAGCCTCTGCAGAGCAGGCAAGCCGAGACGAGGCTGCGGGAGCCTTTGCACAAGAACAAGCATACATTATGGGACTCTCTGCTAGCCCTAATGCCGCGAAGCTTTTAGAACGATATAGAAATTGTAAGCAACGCATCCTGGAAGAGGATCAACTAGCAGTGGCGGGTTTATCTGCAACGACATTTCAAGCTATTAAGCACTGTACGGGAAGTTTTCAGGTAGGAGTAGCAATACCCGATCCTATAAGTGAAAGCTCGTTAAGTAATGCTGGTCCTGAAACAGCCACAAGTCCAGACGATGAAGACAATCGTCCAGAACCGATCTATCTTGAACAGGCATTCAGAGATGGGGACCCAGCTCTGGCTGTTCCTGCGGCTAGAACAGTTTGCGAGGCTGCGACCGTTGATACTGTCCCAGCATGTTTTCAAAGAACACTATGGGATTATGTCTATCACTTTGTGAGCGCAGATGGTCTTTGGGGGCGGAATACAAGGAAGTGGACATGGAGTGACGAAAAGAGCCTCTATTTTGGAAACATTATCTATACCGAGTTTAAAAACTCACAACAGGATCTTT
>RFPC01000063.1 GCA_009926305.1 bacterium | reverse complement strand
GTTGGCTCTGGTTCTGGTGCTGGCTCAGGTGTTGGTTCTGGTGCTGGTGCAGGCTCAGGAGTTGGCTCTGGCTCTGGTACAGGGTTAGCGAGTTCATCACACAATTCGGCATAACGACGACGAAATCGTCGTCTCTTACACTTCTTGAGAGTGATGCGTTCTTGCTTTGTATAGTTCTGCCTGAGATACCTCCCCAACGGCGTTCTTCGATTTGCAATCTTAATGAGAGTAGCAATTTTGTCTACATCTCTTTTGCCTGATAAACGTCTCTCTAGTCGCTTAGACAGATTGTAAGCCGAGTAGGATGAATGGCGTTTGATTTTTGTGAACATGCTATTCATCTGCATACCCGTTACAGGTTTATCAATACTTGCTCTCGAAAAACTCTCCGCAAATACGCTCGGTATGAGCACGAAGAGCATTGCTGATAGCAGTAATAGATTCTTCTTATAGTGCATATGTTATATCTCCCCATCTTTTCTTTGGAAAAACCGTAGAGAAAATCTTCCCTGAACGGTCATTGACTATCATCGAGCAAGAGATATTCCACTTTTGAGAGGAGCTATTAATTGAAAGAGTGTTTTCTCAGTCACCTGTAACGCAGCATAGCGAGTCGTATTTGAAGGTTGATGTTACAAAAATGGAGGATTAGGTTCGCTATGTGAACAGAATTGTACGTTTGTTGCGATAAGATGTTTCGGAGTTTCTTAAGTGCCTCTTAATGTAATATGAACGAAAGAAGTCTAAAAACGTGTACATGACTTCTATCTCTTACATAATGCTCGAGACTGATTGCTCTCATAATGAAGAAGACTAGCTGTAGGCAAGATTCTCAGCATGCTTGTTGCTGCTACTGCCTTCTTTTTCACTCTTTTCTTAATAGGCTCTCTTTTCGTCAGCGGAGTGATTCCGCTTACCGTTGGACTGTTCTTGACGGCAATAGAGAATCTCTTCTCTCGATTCTCAAAAAGCGAGGTTGAGAAGAGGATGAATGAGAATCAAGGGAAGCTGATAGCTATCTCTATTCTGATACCAGTGTTTCGTGATTCTGAGGGACTAAGAAGAACTCTTCGTAGTATTCAGCATGTTAAAGCCAAAGCCAAAATAGCGAAACGGATTGCTATACGGGTTTTTGTAGGAATAGATGGTCAGTGCCCCGATTGCAGTGCCGTAGCGAAAGAATACCAAACAGAAATATTTGTAAATGATAACAATAGCGGGAAATGGCCTACTCTGCTCCAATTAATTGATAAGTCAAGAGATTCAGATTGGATTGCATTAGTCGATGCTGGAGTAGAATGGGATGAACAATTATTAGAGCGGTGTCAGGGCTCTTTAGAGAACAGAGCCGTAATAGGCGTTGCCCCTTCATATCGTGTAAGGGGGATTAAAGGCATATCACGCATCTCATGGTGGTATGAGGCCACACTAAAAAGTTTAGAAAATATGTTGGGTGGTCCGATCTCTGTTCATGGCGCCACCGTATTCTATCGGCGAGCAGAGCTCCTAAGTGTGCTCCGAGAGTTGAAGGGTGTAAACTGGCTGAATGATGACGTCGTAATACCGCTGATGTTGCGATCAAACTTCTCAGAGAAGCAAGTTATTTACCATCGTAGGGCATTCGTAAATGATAAGCTCTCGAGTGGAAGTGGAGAACGTGCACATATCAGACGTAACAGGATAGCCATTGGTAATTGTCAATGGATAAAGTTGCTGTTTCCGACTGTCTGGCGAAAAAACAAAGTAATTGCGCTCTTGGCGATGAGAAGAGTTGCTCGTTTATTTTGGGCCTGGTGGAGCCTATTTCTGGCTTTTGCTCTTGTTCCTTTGATTCTCCAGAATTTTAATCAGAGGAGCAACGCTGTACTCATAGGATATGTGAGTTTATTCTTCATATTTTTCCTTCTTACGAAAGTTCTCCATAGCGGCTTGAGGTTCAAGCCTATACTTGCTGCGGCGTCTGCTTCGTTCCGCAGCCCGTTTCTCTTCTTTTCAGTGGGCAATAAGCAGGAGGTTCGATGGGGATAAAATTATTGTTGCTGGGAGTGCTAAAAGCTCTCCATACAGAACGCTTATTGATTGCACTAACTGTTTCTCTCGGCTGGGGAGTATATTTAGCTCAATGTGAAATGGGAGAGCAGTTAAGTTCTGTCATGACGTATCTGTTTTGCTTAGGCAGCGGGTCAATTGCTCTATTCTTTTCGAACGATGGGAGTAAAAATGCTCCACTTTCGTTCTGGCCACAACCATGGAGCTTGTTGAGCGACTTTCTATTGATTTCTGTACTCGGACTCTTATCTTTCGTCATAGTGAATCAGGTTTGGAGTTGGCAGGCAGGGTATCAGATACATTACCACACTCAATCTCTCATCGTTGGTTCCTCAATCATTGGTGTTAGTGCGGGGATCATTAATCTATTGCTGGCTTGGGTGCTGAATACCCTAGGCTATCGTAAAACTATCATCTTCGACCTTACGGAGATGGAAGAGAAAGCATTGAGAGAAGAGGTGGCTGGTCTATCTGAGAAGTATCGTCCTAAGCTCTATAATCGGAAAAAGGCGACCTGGAATGGATGCTTGCCTCTGAGAGATGTGGATTTGTATGTAATCTCTCGGTCAACAATCACTGACTTCACGACCGAGAATGACCTGATAATGGCTCACGTACACGGTATTCCCATAGCTGACTTCTCTTCATTGATGGTAGGTCTACGAAAGCGGATTTCTGTGCCAGAAACTGGACAATGGTGCTTTTTGATGGATGCGAGGCGACAAACATTTGCTGTGCGATGTTATCGCGATATGAAAATGGTATTGGAGCCATTACTAGCATTTATCATTCTGGTAGTACTCACTCCTTTGTTTCTATGCTTAGCACTTCTTATCAAAGTGAGTAGTCGAGGTCCCGTCCTTTATAGGCAACTGCGACTGGGCTATCAAGGCACGTCGTTTTTTGTCCTGAAGTTGCGTACGATGAATGTCGATGCCGAGAGGGGCGGTCCCAGATGGGCACAGGAGAATGATGAGCGGATCACTCCTCTCGGAAGGTATTTACGACGTTTTCGTTTGGATGAACTGCCACAGCTTGTGAATATTATCAGAGGTGAGATGAGCTTCGTTGGTCCTCGTCCTGAGCGACCGGAGATTTACTCCAAACTCGAACCATTCATTCCACAATTCCGTCAACGAGTCTTAGTTCGTCCAGGAGTAACAGGGTGGGCGCAGGTGCAGTCTGGATATGCTGCATCTATTGAGGAATCGCATACAAAGTTAGAATATGATTTCTACTATATTCAAAATATGAGTCCGCTATTAGATCTTCACATCATCTTATTGACCATTTCTACCGCGATTTGTGGAGAGAAGGTGAAAAAACACTCTGAAAGGCCAATTTTGTGCGGAATCAACAAATTACCCACGTAATTTACATTCTCTCTGTCAGCAAGGAACACAATGCGCAGCACCGTAATCGTTGAGGAAGCCAAGAGCTCTCACTGGCCCATTTCTATTTGCTCCTTCATGTCAGCGATTGCTAGCCTACTGATTCCCATTTTGCTGGTGCGGATTCTTACCGCTGAGGAAGTTGGTCTCTACAAGCTATTCTTTTTATATGTCACCCTTGCGCCCGTATTTATAGGGGTTACCGGTCTTCAAAACGCATTGAGTTATTTCTCAGGAAACGAGGACGCGTGGCGATCTTCATTTCACATAATCGGTGCATTTATTCTCATAATTACTGGACTTTCATTAATTGTCTTTCTGACTTCTTCACATTTTCTCTCAACATTTGTTCATGCTGATCATCATTTTATTCGCTTATTTGGCATAGCGATATTTGGTAATGCGATCGGTAGCTTTTTAGAGGATGCTTTGATAGCTCGGGCAAAGGTATGGCAAGGAGCGCTATTTCAGGGGCTCTTTGATTTTGTACGTATTGCCGCAATGATATTAGCCGCCCTAGTAGTAGGAACACTATATGCGGTTCTGCTTGTTTATTCGGTTAGCTGCCTTCTGCGGGGAGTAGTAGGGCTCATGATCGGAATGAAGGAGCACTATTTCGGGCTCAGCGGAGGGTTATCTCAAGCGAAAAAAGTTGTAAAGTATGCTGTGCCGGTTTCCCTTGCATGGCTCTTTGGCATCTGTATTACGCATTTCGATCAACTGCTACTCTCGCAATTGATAACACCAAGAGAGTTTGCAGTTTATACCCTTGGCTGCTTAAGCGTTCCTCCACTGCTAATCCTTGAGCGGTCTGTCACTCGAATTCTCATACCAGAATTATCTCAATCATTTCATCAAGGAGATGAGCAAAGAGCATCGCGATTATTCTCAGATGCAATTGAGACCCTCGCTTTCTTTATTATTCCAAGTGCGTTGGTATTGATGATTTATTCTGAGCCAATTATTAGGATACTTTTCACTGAAGAGTATATGGAGTCATCTCACTTTTTATCATGGTTTGCATTCTCATATCTTTTTTTAATTTTCCCCTATGATTCGCTTGCTCGTGCTAGAGGTGATTCTCAGTGGATTCTTGGAACACTTGTGCGCTGTGCTCTCATCTCTATCCCGCTTTGCACAATCTTAACAATCTTATTTCAGGCAAGTGGTGCTCTTTTTGGTCTCCTTTCTTCGAGTATCGTGCTACGTCTTTTTTCATTTCATTACCTGTCTGAGTCTACGAAACTTCCCTTACTGGCCTATGTACCGTTGAAAGAATTGAAGCGTTATTTCCTGATAGCCACCTTGCTTTTGCCCTTTGTGTTCTTATCAAAGCATCTTTTTGCAAGCCCTGAGGAGTGGTTCCTAATAACGTCTCCAGCTTTCCTATGCACTTTTTGTATTTTTGCACGGCTTCGGAGCCATCCACTACAGCGAAAGGCGATTGAGCGAACGAGAAAGGATGATCAATCTCCTACCATTTTGACCGTACTGCAAAATCTTGACATGGGTGGAATAGAGAGGATGGCCCTGAGTTTGACGGATGGAATATCTCGAGAAGGGAACTATCGCGTAGAGGTATTAACATTTAATCAAGATCCAAAACGTATTGAGGAGGGCTTGCTTAGAAAGTTTGAGGATAGAAGTGTGGCGGTAAGTTTGTTTAGAAAGCGGCCAGGCTTCTCATTTACTTTCGTTAAGCGTCTAATTCAGCAAATAAGAGGTCATGAACATGTCCTATTACATGCGCATGAATTGGGTGGACTGTTGTACTGTGTGTTTGCAAAAGTATTACTTGGCGGAAGGATACCTATCATTTATACGCAACACTCCCTGATACATCTGCGTAGAAAATGGAGGTATCGTCTCTATGAGCGTTTATTTTCAGGGTTCGTTGAGCATACGGTGGCAGTATCTGATGAAGTTGCCGAAAAGTACCAAAAAGTGATTGGTCGAAATAATTTACTGAGTGTTATCCCGAACGGCGTCTCGTTTCCTGCTCGGAGCACACCGCACAGAATGAATGAGGTGATACAGGCTCAAGAGTTGCCTTTACCGATAAAGGAGCAGCTTTGCGAGCACAAGGGTGATGTTTGGGTATTATACCTTGCCAGATTTTTTCCAGAGAAAGGGCAGTTGGAAGCTCTAAATCTTTGGAGTGCTTTGCCCGCAGAGGTGCGTAGAAAGATAATCTTTCTATTTATCGGACCGGTCTCTGACAACAACTACTATCAGAGATTTCTCGTAAAAAGAGGAGAATGTCCGGATTCAAACAGATTAGTGGTAGGTGGTGCGTCTCGTGAACCGCAGGAGTTAATCCTTATGTCAGATATCTTTCTCTCTTGCTCTCTTTATGAAGGAATGCCTCTTGCTCCTCTGGAGGCGCTCGGTGCAGGTAGACCCACTGTCTTGAGCGATATTCCAGGGCATGAGACATTCCGCAAGTATGCGGAGATTATTCCTCTTCAGGACCTTACAACCTCAGCCAAAGCACTGACAGAAATTATTGAGCGAGTATCGCAAGATAATGAGCGCCTTCATCAAGAATCATGGCGTTTAACGCAGCCTCTTCGTGATGCGTTTAGTGCCAATGCAATGGTGTCCCGATACAGCCAGCTCTACAGAACAGTTCTGGAAAAATACTCAGTTCCGATGCAACACGAGCTGCGGTCTTCGGCCACCGTAACAAGTTAGTTTCGCGAGTATAGAGAAGAATATGCTTAGAGCCATACTAGAAATACTGCGATATCGTCCTCTGAAAGCTCTGGCCGAGACTCGTAGTGTCCTCTTATTCTTGAAGTCGCGAATTATTTTCAATCTGTTTTCAGTTCCCGGTGTACAATTCGCTCAAAAAGTCAAAGCGCAGCGTATTTCAAGCTTTGTTGCAGAACGACCGTTGGCAAAGATAATTGTGGGTGATGAGACCATAATTTATTACGACACCCAAATTGAGGCATATGGTGATAGTGAAGTCGTAATTGGTCATAATTCAGTCATAGGGGGTGCAAATATTATCTCTCGTGCAGGCATACAGATTGGTAATAGAACACTTCTGAGCTGGGGGATATTTATTCAGGACTTCGACCCTCATCCTACAGACAAGCAGAAGCGAGCAGAGCAAGTCCTGAGGATGACCTCTCGTTCGCGAAGTAATCTGCATGTCGAGGGAGAACATGGCTCAATTCATAAAAAAAACAATGCCTTTCCCAAGAAAAAAATCTCAATTGGAAGCGATGTCTGGATCGGTGCGAATGTTATTATCCTTAAGGGGGTAACAATTGGTGATGGAAGCGTTGTTGCAGCTGGCTCAGTCGTCACCTCTGGTACGTATCCTGAAAATGCTCTACTAGCTGGTAATCCCGCACGAGTATGTCGCGTCTTTCCTGACCATTCCATTGAGTCGAGTCTATCGCTGGGGGCGAGAAATGTGAATGACCATCTTCAGTCATGAGTTCTGTCATAGCTCTTAGAGCGCCAATATATTTCACTACCACCTAAGTTTTTTTTCTCAATTTCAGAGCGAAGTGCCCTGATAATAGCTTATGGAAAGACCGATCTATGACAAGGCGATACTTACAGCGAATGATGAACACCCAGGTAAGATTTGGCAAAAGGAAACAGCTGTTGCAAGAGACTTTTTATAGAGGCTTCTTCGTCATGCTCATTGTTTTTTTATCTTTCTCGATAATTGGCTGTTCCACCATGAATAGAGACCTCGATAGAGAGTCAAGTGAGCTAAAATACCTCAAAATACATGAAATGATGACAAATAGTAAAAGGAAGCGCGTAGATGCGCCGCAATGGCAGATGCGAAATGAAGGTGAAATTGCGCCTGGCTATAAGATCCGATTATATGAGCCATCAGATCCCAGCTTAGCTGGAGTTTTTCAGGTGAATGAAAAAGGAAAACTCCGACTGCCTTACGAAGTTGAGTTGTTTGTTGAGGGTTTACAGCAAGAGGAGCTTATTACCGTCTTAAACAAGCGCTTCCGAAAATTTTTAAGAAGACCAAATTTTGATGCAACCATCGAGGAAAAAGAAGTATTTGTAAATCTCAAGGGTTTAGTTGAAAAGCCAGGAACGTATTTAATTCCAAAAGATACCTCCCTAGATGAGATTCTGATGAATGCTGGGGGGTTACAAAATGCAACAGATCCAAAATCACGGGCACGGTATGTCAGGATAACCCAATTGGGTGCCCCTCGCTTAGTTAACCTGCAGGACTATTTTTCAGGTGAGCCAGGGATAATGCCAATCTGGCAGGGAGGAGAGACGTTGTTTTTTCAAAGTGAAGGGAGCGATACTATTGCAGCAGAGCGTGACTATATCCATGTGCTCGGCGAAGTGCTTTCTCCAGGAGCTTACCCATTTTCATCGAGGATGGATGTGCTCTCCTATTTAACCGATGCCGGAGGCCCTACTGATAGAGCCGACCTTAGTAGGATGACGCTGTTATCGCGGAACCAAGATGGATTAATGCAGTCACGAATCGACTTTGATGATGTGGGTAGTCTTCCAACTATTCAGCCTGGAGATACCCTAATTGTTCATTCTAGTAATCCCACCGAGCTGGAGCGAGGAAGCGGAGTCGCTGCCTCTTTAGCAGCGGTACTTTCCTCCATTGGGCTTATAGCAATTGGTCTATAGAGCGATTGAGCTTGGTAAAAACAACTGGGAGCAATTAAGACAGGTGGCACTGAAGAGATCCATTATCGAATTTAAGAGAGAAAAAATTAGCTATGTTCCTAATAAATAGTGCAATTCAAGCCTATCTTCATGAGTGTATGATGCAGCCACCATTTAAGCGAATGCTGTATCGTATTGTCAAAGCACAAGAACAGAGCGAGTTTCGGAGTCTAGCAATTATCTCTGATGAAAATGGCGAAGAGAAATCACTATTTGCATTAGCGTTTGGTATGAGCTACGCAGCATTTCTCAGAAGACGAGTGCTCTTTTTATCGTTTTGCCAGTCTCTTCCTGGAAGAAATGACTATCCTTTGGGGACTGTGCCTGTTCGGGACGAAATAGTTGGTGAACCAAATTCATGGCAGAAAACTGATTTTCAAGTGCTTTTCAATATGAATTCTATTTTGGCAAGGAATATTTCAAATCAAGAAAAAAGAAGCGGAGTCCTGCCAAGTACATATCCAGTTAGTACAGAGTTCCTCTTACGAGAGTTCCTGAAAGAGAAGGAAGATAAGTTTGATCTGATTGTTATTGACACTCAAGAGCTGAGTAGGTGTTCAGCTAAACACTCCGATCCCATTATTATCGCTGCACAAACAGATCGAACTATCTTTTTATTGAAGAAAGGTCAAATGCCAAAGCGCACTCAAACACGAATAACAGAGGCTTTTCAAAATGAGCAAATTAATAATCTCGGTGCCATAATCGTCGATATGAATGACGCGAATGAGAGTCATATCTAAGCAACGAATTGGCTAAGAGTTAAAGGGGAACGCGTACAATCATGCTCTATAGAGAAATAGAATTTAATGAAATTGTTGGTTATGTGCGGCGCAATTTATTTGGTGGGATTCTTTCCCTTGTAATTGGTGTTGAACTTGCTATAGCGGCCTCCTTGATATTACCAAAATGGTATAAATCAGATACTATTCTGGACATACAATCGCGATATTTTCGGAATCCATTAGTTAGCGAGCTGGTATCTGAAGTCACCGATCCCACGGAGCTCAAATCTCAGCGCTCTGCCTTAATACAGAGAGCCCTGGATCGAGATTTTTTGAATTATCTCGGCGAGAAATTTAATTTATTTGAAAGCATAGCTGGCACAAAAAAGAGGCGGATAGAACGGAAAGAGCTTCTCAAGAATATTGAGTACCACTCGCTTGGAGCGACGAGTTTTCGTCTATCAACGAAGGCAAAGAGTTCGGAGCAGGCCTTGAGGCTGACAGAGGAGGTATTAGAACAGGTGATGCATGTCATAGTTTCAGCTCGCTATGGTAGCTTACTAAGAGCACAGATAGCGATTCAGTCGCAAGTCGAATTCCTTGCGCAGACTTTACAAGATCTTGGACTAGTGCGAGAAGTCGGCCAGTTAAAGCGTCGGCTAAGCGTGGTGTCAGATCAGATTAAGCGATTAAGCGCTCGCTTCACCAAAGAACATCCCGAACTCATCGCCTTGAAGAAAGAATCACGGGAGATTTCAGAGCAAATTGAGCGTGGAGCACTCAAGTCAACTATTTTTGATCAAGATATCCAGGCAAGAGCATTCACACATTCGCAATCTGAAGCTCCGATACAAGATATTTATCATGAGCTGCTGAAAAAACTAAGTCATCTTGAAATAGTCCTTCGGATGGAGGAGTCTCGCGATGATGGTGGTGTCATGTATCTTTCTATTTTAAAGGAACCGAGTGAGCCAACGGAACCATTTTCTCCAGATCTGATAAGGCTCATTTTTCTAGGAGTACTTGGTGGTTCTGGTTTGGCAATTTTACAAGGATTATACTTCGAACGAAAACGAGCGCTTGAAGTCTGTACAGAAAAATTTCTTGAGGATTTCGGGGTTGCCAAACTTGGGCAGCTATCCGCTCTACCGTCAACCCAGCGCCTTGCGTTAATTAGCGGAAGTAATCCTCGCGCGCTCCCACCGCCAGATCAAGAGGAAGCGTAGTGTTATCGATTGCTCCTGTAGAGATATTTTCTCTGGTCATTAGCGCTGTACTAATACATTTTTCCCTACATACCAGTGGTCATATCATTACCATTATTCGACTTTTTCTCGGGCTATGTTTATGTCCGATACTTATAGCTCTCGGTTCGGGTTCGTACGTGCAATCTTTAGCTATCGGAGTTATGTCTACATGCAGTCTTGGATCCGCTGTAGCGTCAACGGCGACTCTCCTTAGTCTTATCCTACTGAGACCTTGGGAGTTGATCCCAGAGGGAGACTTTTGGGAGTTTCTGCCAATAATGTTTGCTGCTTTGGCCTTAAGTTCGTATGGAATTTGCTCGTTGCACAGAAAGACACCAGTTTTAGCGCTTGATGAGTTTACACTTACATTTTTTCTTCTGAATGGTTGGTTTTTGCTTTCCTCATCACTTTCTACTGCCTCAGAAGATTCGTTGCTCTACTTTTATCAACAGATGCCAATTACTGTCCTTGTTGTGCTTCTCATAACTACCACTGTCAGAACTCATCTTGATTTACGATTCGTTGAAAAGATCCTACTTGCTTCCATTGCAGGCACGATATTATGTCCTATGGTAGATCAACTGCTCTCGGGACATTTCAGCCTCCACAATCGTCTTTCCGGGGCTGGGATGTGGGGGAATGCCAATGATATTGCAGCTCTCATTATCCTGAGTTTTCCCTTTTTAATGAGTGTTAATCTGAGAAAACTCAGCCGAAAAGCCTATCTGCGAACGCTTATAGTTCGTATTACGATCTTTACTGTGCTCCTTTTTGCTTTGTGGTGGTGTCAATCACGTGGAGCGATACTGGGTTTCACTGCAACTCTTCTGACTTTCTTTTGGCTAGTGGGTAATGGAATAGGGCGGCGGAAGTTTTTTCTAGGTGTAATCATTGTGCTCGCAGCCATTTTTCTTCTCTCATATTTACAACGTGACTATGCCGAGATGAAGACATCTAAGTCGGCCCGATGGAACTATGCTATTGCCGGCATAAGAATGGCAGTCGAGCGCCCGTTTACAGGCGTGGGAATGAGTCAATATCCCAAACTATATGAACAATATACGCCAGCCTTTGAGGAATGGGGAGAGAGAACTGCCCATTCCAGTTGGATTCTTGCGTTAGCGGAAACTGGATTTATCGGTATAGGTTTGTTTTTTTTGCTTTATCTCATTGTCATCGTCAATGCATGGCAACTCAGAAAGTGTTTTCCAAGTCTGATCGCTGGCGCACTTGGCTATGGTGTTGTCATGACGTTTCTTTCACATACATATCAGCTATTACCATATCTGCTCGGTAGTTATGTTATGGTTTGCCACCGGGTCAAGGGAACGACAAATCCAGTTTTGGACCAAACTCCTTCTGAATCTGATTCTGACTCTGGTCATAGGAGATACTAGTTTTGTTTAGGAGACTGAAAGGCACTTGGTAAAACGTTTCTCCTGCAAAGCAAAGTAAAAGATGCGAATAGAACGACCGCTAATTTCTGTCATTATCCCCCTGTATAATAAGGTCTCTACTATTGAACGGGCCCTGAGTTCCGTCTTCTCTCAAGAGACACCTCCCATGGAGGTGATTGTGGTGGATGACGGTTCTACTGATGATTCACAGGAGTTAGTCCTTGCGCTTCAGAGACGATACAGAGATGCCCCCCCACTGAAACTCATATCGCAGCAAAATCAAGGGCCAGGAGCAGCAAGAAACGTAGGAGTTCGTGAAGCTTGTGGAACACATGTTGCGTTTCTGGATGCTGATGACGAGTGGATGCCAGGCTTTCTAAAAAAAATCGAGCAACAATTTAAACGCTATGCCACATCTGGGGCGAAAGCTGCATGCGTCGGCTACATTGAGTCCCCGGCTGGCATGGATATGATGCACTTGTGGAGGAAACGAGGCATAGAGCAGGGAGTATTTGAACTCTCATCTCAATCATCGCTATCAGTAGCTCTAGCCCGTATCGCTTATCTCTCATCTTGGTCGACGGTCGCGAATCGAGATACTGTGCTTGCTTTAGAGGGATTCTTTGATAAAGAACGAGCGCTCTACGGTGAGGATACCTTTCTCTGGTTAAAGCTATTACTGAACCATCCCGTGATTTTTTCTCTAGAACCATACGTGATTTATCACAGAGAAAGTTCTGAATTAACAAGGAATTTGAAAGGACCAAGACCAGTAGAACCCTTCTTGAGGTATCCCGAGCTTATTATAAGTAGGACACCAAGCGACAAGCATGAGCTTGCGCTTCGTGTGCTTAGAGCAAGAGCGCTCAAAACGGCGATGGTGCTGATGCTATTTGGTAAAATTCGACAAGCTTTTAATATTTTAGAGACTGTCGGTCCAATCAATGGCTTTGAGTTCCCAAGGCTTCTCGGTGCCCTTTATCGGGCCAGCTTTCCACATGATTTCAGGGAGAGGATTAGAGATTTAATCGTCAGGATGGCCTCCTTTAGAGGAGGAACGAGTGAAGCTGCTTAGTAGGTCTGTCGACAAGTCACACCATTGTCATATGTCTAATGATGAAATACCAAAAGGGAGCAAGCAATATGAAGCGGGACACCGTCTTTATTCTTTACTTCGAGGGGTAACCCTCCCGCCAAGTATTTTGATGTATCATCAGATATCAAGTGGCACTAGAGCGAAAAAATTTAATCCGCATCTTGGATTACAGGTCGATGTGGATTCCTTTCGAGACCAGATGCGTCTTTTAAGTAGAACTCATCAGTGTCTTTCACTCTCTCGTTTCTCTGACCTTCTAAAGGAAAGACGACTTCCTGCAAACAGTGTCACAGTAACCTTTGATGATGGTTATAGGGACGGATTGACACTTGCGCTACCGATACTCGAGAGATTTCAGATCCCAGCCACAATTTTTGTAACTACAGGCTTTCTTGATCATCGTGCTCCAGTTTGGTGGCGAGAGCTGGAGGCGATTATTCAGAATTCAAATCAGCTTGATTTCAGTTGGGAAAACCAATCGTATAGATATTCCCTACAGTCTATCTCGCAACGCGATGATTGTTTTGCAGCCCTGACAACTCTATTTGAGAGACTATCACCTCAAAAAATATGCCGATTACTGAAGATAATTCAGCAGTCAGTGAGCAGGCGAGACCAGGCTGATGTAGAAATGCTTTCATGGAGTGATGTCGAGGCCCTTTCGAGCCATCCGCTTATAACCATTGGTGCCCATACAGTGAATCATCCCGCACTGAGTTTCCAGACAGATGAACTTGCAATGCGGGAATTAGCTCAGTCACGGGAGGAACTTTCGGACAAAACGAAGAGTGCAATTCAGCATTTTGCCTACCCCTTTGGTAGCACTGCGCATGTATCTCCGAGAGAGATCAAACTCGCCAGAGAAATTGGTTTTTCTACCGCATGTATAACTTACTTTGGTCATGCCTCACATGCTTTTTTCTCTTATCCGCATGCGCTGCCAAGAATTAACATCGACTGGGATGACACGTTATTCTCATTTGCCAGAAAGCTTACAGGTATTGACGCTCTCATATACTCGAAAGTGAAAAAGAGAAAATATCCGCACTTTCTTTCTGATCGATGCCCTCAGATAGACGTAGTTCCTTCCGAATTGGCTAGAAGCAGATGCAATTTCTCGTCAGGCAATGTGTAGAAAGTCTTTACGGTCGCTACTCCCATCCAGAGGTTCTCTGATGAGTGTCATAAATAAAGTTATGACAAAGAGATATACCTATTTTGGTGTGACAACTATTGCGGTTGATCGCACTGATTTACTAATTCCGAAAAGGAGAATTGCATGAGATATTCAAAGTCGAAAATGATGGAAGGAATCATCATAGCCCTGATTTTAGGGTTAAATCCCACGTTCCTCTTGGCTGAAGAAGAGATCGTTGATGATCAAGGCACTGAGAGCGTTCAGAGCGCCGTAGAAACGGTCGAAGGTACTCGTGCTCGCATAGCAGATGACACTTTTGATAATCAGAAAGTTGCTGCGGAGGTTAGAACTGTGTTGTCGTCTGTAGTGTCGAGTGCACTAGATGGAGATATGGCGGGCTATCTGAAATACCTGACAACATCGGATCGAGATCGATTTAAGGAACAAGAATCGGTCACGCAAATTCAGCCAGTCAGTGAGACATGGATGAAGGACTGGGAGGCTCAGTATCAAAAGAATTTAAAAGATACGCTTCGTCAAGTGGCTTCTATGCCACTGAAAGTAAATTCGACTGGAGTCAAAACCGCACAAGCAGTTCTTGACTCTGCCGATGGGCGCCTCGCTTTCAATCTAGATCGGGG
>RFPC01000062.1 GCA_009926305.1 bacterium | reverse complement strand
GCAGAAGAGTTGACTTCCCAATTCCAGAGGGCCCACAAATCGCGTAACTGTATCCCTCTTCGAAGCATGCACTCACATTCGAGAGAATGCATAATCCATTCTCTTTCGTCCCATATTCCTTTGTTACACTCGCTAATTCGACTCGCATTATGCTTATTCATACCTCAGGAGTTCACTTGGTTTTAGGTGTGATGCTCTTCGCACCGGATAAAGCGTCGCCAGGAAACAAATAATGAGAGCGCTAACGCCAGTGATAACGAAAGCACTCATATCCATCCGTATGGGAAGGGTTGCTACTGGGAAAATTTTCTCAGGGAGAGGGAATCCAAATTTTTGAAGTCCTACACTCATTACATAGCCGAGAATTAATCCGAGTCCAGTGCCAATGACTCCTATCGTCATTCCCGCAATTCGAAAAATGGCACCGACTTCTCGATGAGTCGCCCCAAGGGTTCTCAGGACAGCAATGTCTTTTCTCTTTTCTAGCACGAGCATAACGAGGGTTGAAACAATTGAGAAGCTCGCCATAACGACAAGAAGCATTAAAACAGTAAAGTAAGCGCTCCTTTCGAGCCTTAGCGCTTCCCAGAGATTTTTGTGCGTCTCAGTCCAGGGCTGAACATAAAGTCCTTGTTGTTGGGCTGATAGGGCATCAGTAATCAGCGGAGTTATCTCGGGAGCTCTATCGAGGTCTAACAGCCTGACTTCAAGACCTTGGATACTATTGCCCATCCTGAAAAATTGTTGCACGACTGACAAGTCGGCATAGACAAGACTGCTTTCGTACTCAACAAGTCCGGATGAATAAATCCCTGTAATCATGAATCGACGAAAGCGAGGCATCAGCCCAAATGGACTAGACTGAACCTGCGGCGAGAGAAGTGTTACGGTGTCTCCTGTGTTGATTCCATAGCTCTCTGCTAGTTCTCGACCAATTACCAGACCTGGTAGTACGGTCTCTTCTGTATCTACCCGCTCTTCTTGCGATGCCCGTTGCTGATATTCGAATAAGCTCGTTGTTCGCTCTCTCTGCGTAACGAGTTTGCTTCGTAATTCCTCTCCTGAGGCATCAGACTCTTGAATTCCACGAATAAGCACCCCTGACGAGCGATTCGCGAGCTGCAGCAAGGCTTGATGATAGGTGAAGGGAGAAACTGACTGTATCCCAGGGACACGACTCGTTGCCTCGCTCAGCTCCTGCCAGCGGTACAAGGTTCCATTGACTGCACGTATGGTGACATGCGCATTAGCACCCAGTAACTTATTTTTTAACTCAAACTCGAAGCCATTCATGATTGACATTACGACAATGAGAACCGAGACCCCAATGGCAAGCGCGATGGTTGAGATGAGGGTAAGGATAGAGATGAAGGCCTCTGAGCGCTTCGTGCTTAAGTAGCGAATAGCAACCTTTCGAACAAATCCCACTTATTCCTCCTCTAAAGGTCGTAACTGTGGAAAGAGAAGGACGTCTCTAATCGTGGGGCTATTCGTGAGTAACATAATGAGCCGGTCAATTCCGATACCTACTCCTCCCGTTGGAGGCATGCCATACTCAAGCGCCCTAAGGAAATCATGATCTATATCGTTTGCATCCTCCTTTCCTGCAGCCCTTCTTGCAGCTTGTGCCTCAAACCGTTCTCTTTGATCAAGGGGGTCATTGAGCTCCGAGAATGCATTGCTGATTTCCATGCCAGATATAATCAATTCAAAACGATCCACGACTGATGGATGCCCTGGAGTTTTCCTCGCAAGAGGAGAGATTGAGAACGGATGATGGGTGATGAATGTTGGATTGATAAGCTTCGGTTCGACAAGCTCCCCCCATAGCTCTTCAAGACATCGACCCCAGTCCTCCGGTTCTGGGAGTTCGACTTGACGGTTTGCTGCAATCTGATGGAGGACATCAAGATTTTCTATATCCTCACTTCTTGGCACATCAGCATACTCATAGAGCGATTCGGTCATTGAGATTATCTTCCATGGTCGTTGGAAGGAGATCTGGTGGTCGCCATATGGGAGATCGAGGTTGCCATTCATCTCTTGAACGAGTTCACACACCATTTCTTCAACAAATTGAAGTTGATCTTCAAAGGTAAGATATGAGCCGTAAAACTCAAGCATCGTAAACTCAGGATTGTGTTTCTTGGATAAGCCTTCATTTCGGAATACTTTGCTAATTTCATAGACTCGCTCCAGCCCTCCCACTACGAGTTTCTTAAGAGGCAACTCAAGCGCAACACGAAGACGCATATCTGCATTCAGAGCATTATAGTGAGTATTAAAGGGACGAGCCTCTGCACCAGTGGATGAGTACGTAAGAGTCGGTGTTTCAACTTCGAGGTAATCATGACGATCTAGGAAGTGGCGCACCAGGCGAATAATTTGCGCACGCTTTCGGAATACTTCTCTCACCTCTGGATTTGCAATGAGGTCTACGTAGCGATGACGATAGCGGGCTTCGACGTCGGTAAGGCCATGCCACTTTTCTGGGAGGGGAATTAAGCACTTTGAAAGCAGACGAACAGTCTCGGCATGTAGCGTCTTCTCCCCGGTTCTTGTTGTAAAAAGAAATCCAGAGACCTCTATGATGTCCCCTACATCATAGTTTTTGAAGCGCGAGTACTCTGCCTCTCCTATATCATCCTTACGAATGTAGGTTTGAATCTTCCCCTCGGAGTCTAGCAGATGGCAAAAGGAGGCTTTCCCCATTTGTCGCATCTGAACAATTCGACCACAAATGGTGAATCGAGGGCCTTCTTCCCCTTCCATATATGAGCCTTGGGCGAGTTCTGACGAGGAGGCAGTGGGTTTCGTATCGTTGGGATAAATGAATCCGTCTTCACGGAGGGCACGCAGCTTTTCAAGGCGAACGAGTTCTTGTTCTGAACGGGTCCCCATAGTCTCCTCTATCCCTAACCCTTTATTCTCTTCTCCAATACCGACCGAGTTTGACCCACAAAGAGCATGGTGAACACCATCAGTACTCCACAAGTTAAGAGAAATTGCCCTGTTTGGAAAGAACCAGTATGCGGAGAGCCAGTATAGAGAGGCGTTGAGTCCTCTCCTATTTTCTTCTTAATACGAGGACGCCCTCAGGGTCGGAGCGAAATCGTAGCGTACTTCCCCCTCTTTTCTTTTTTGTGATCGAGACCTTCTTTTCTGGAATTGATAGAAAACACTCGGGTTCCCAATAGAAAGAGAGCTCATCTTGAGCAAGCTTCAGGATTCGTTCTTTTGTGCCGCCTCCGTCTTCAATATGTGAGAAGCTCCGATCGCAGAAAAATGCAGCTCTTCCGCCAGTACGACAGACCCGGGCGCCTTCAAGGAGCACCTCATTCATCTTAATATGCCAAGAGGCTGGATTCGTGAAGTCTACAGCGGGGCTCGGTGAACGCTTCATACCGAGAAACCAGAGTTTGAGCCAATTCCCGTCGCCAACCGATCGATGCCGAGGAATTGGAGGATTCGTGAGGATAAGGTCAACGGAACCCGTTCGAATGTGAGAGAGCTCTCTTGGATCGCATTGCGTAATTTTTGAGCGATGCTCCGGCTTAAACAGAACTGAAGGGATACCTTCTTGAAGTACCATTGCAGACTTTCGAAGCAGCCTTGGTGCTACAGCTCTGTAGTCTGGCACTTGATTGCGCTTATCATTGAGTTCGATTTGCTTTGCTGGTGATAGTGCTTTCTCCGAAGGGGAATAGACTGAAAATCCCCCGCCACCTCGACTGTGAAGTAAACCAAGAGCTAAGCCTCTGAGAAAAGAGCTCAGTCGGTCTGACTTGTTCATGAGTTGTCTACGGAGCGCCGATATTTCTCGAAAGGTGCCCGGCTCATAGAATGCGGAGAATAGTCTATCGAAGCCTTCCAAGGAGGCGGGGGCATTTAAGGGCGACATCTGGAGCCACAATGCCACCTCAGTGATATCACACGGGTGTATCCGAGCTAACGCGATGGTCAGGGCAACAGGATCCAAATCATTCAACAGGTAGGTTCTTTCTGTCAGACCAGCCTCAAGCCCCACCACACCAGAGCTACAAAAGGGGTCAAGGATGGTATCCCCCCTACGAGAAAGCGAAGAAAGTGCTAATGAGGCTACTCTCGGGTTGATTTCGAACGGAAGTGGAGAGAGTGAGTGAAGAGAATGAGCAGAGGGTTCCTCTATCCCCAAGTTTTCGATTCCAGATTCGCCAGACAGAGATACTCCCCTGCCTATGTTCTCTGTTTCTGAGACATCACCCTTTGGGCTGATGGAGAGCTGGCCCTCATAATAACTTGGGCGCTCAACAACTTTTAAGGCTAACTGACCACGGTGTGCTGTGCTCATAACAAAATCCTAGCAATCAACATTTTAAAACACAGAAAAACCAGCTTCCTGAAGTAACAAATAAATGAAGTAACAAATAAATACCGTGAAGTACCAAAGACTCTTCGGCCTTTGCTATTCCCAGAAGCAAGCGCATCCTGACACTACTACGACGCCGCCAAGGCGCTGTGGGGGGAACTATAGAAGAGCACTATCCACCTCACCAGAGGGTAATTGTACCTGTCAGAATTACAAATGAGTTAAAGTGATTAACCGTCACAGAATACAGACTATTTTTTTTCCCGAAAACCGAACCTTGGTTGATTGGCAAGATTAAGAGCATTCTTAGCAAGTGATCAGACAGGTCTCCTTCAATTTATTCGGTGCTGAGCTTTAGAGATAAAGTTTCGAAGTGCTCTCGCTGCTCCCTCTTTCCTAGCTCTGAGAATAGCGAAATTAAAGCTTCGATTACTTCGAGGTTTGAGGGGTTCGTGTTATGAGCGGTCATAAGCAATTGTTCTGCTGCAGTTGGATTACCGACTTTCCATTGAGCAATTGCCTTTACATAGAGCTCATCTGATGAGAGTGGTGTTTTATCGATATCGACAACAGTATCTTCATAAAGTTCAATGATTTTAGCTGGTTTATTCGTTTGAAGGAGTACTTTTGCTAGGTTTACTTTTGTCACTCGGTCTGAAACGTCGAGTGCGAGAGCTTTACGAAAGGCCAACTCTGCCTTTTGAAGTTTTCCCGCTCGCTGATAGGCCACTCCGAGAGCCCGGGGATACCTTGAATCTTCGGAATCAAGATGTGCGGCACGTTCAAGGTTTTTAATAGCTGCGAGAGATTTGCTCTGATTGAGGTATAAGAGTCCTGCTCGAAATAAGGCATCAAGGTGTTTCTCGTTACTCAACGAGATGGCTTTTTGGTACATAAACAAAGCTTCATCATTCATCCCTTTTTTCTCGTAGAGAACTCCAAGATTGAAATGTGGTTCAGCACTTTTCGGCTCAACCGCAATTGCTTTGGAAAACTGAGATATTGCTCGGTCGCGATCTCCCGTACGTTCCGAAATTATGGCAAGACCTTGGAGTGCTGAAGGGTTCAGCTTATCTTTTTCTATCACCTTCTCATACTGAAGCTTGGCTTCTGAATTTTTATTTTCGGTGAGTAAGCTCCGCGCTAAGCCAAGAAGAAACTCTACTTTGTTTTCAATTTCTATCGCTTTTCGAAATTCTTCTTGAGCTTGATCATGCTCATCCTGGGCTGACAAGTACTGCGCAAAGTTATACCTGATTTCAGGCATTTCAGGACATAACTCTATGGCTTCTTTGTAAAGGTCGCGTTCCGCAGTGCCGAGACGACCCTCCGATTGCTCAATTCGTTGTACGAGCTTTACCGCGCGGCGGCATGGTCCTTCGGCGTTCACAAGTACCGAAGAGAATAGAGTCAAAGGTGCGATTCCCACGAACAGTAGTGACCAATATGCTTTTTCTGTGAATATAGCCGAGAGATGCTTTGTAGCAGCAGACAGAATCGGTTTGGCTTGATAGACCATTTTTTATCTCCTCTCTGAACTAACTATCAATACACTCTTGCTCTGAACTCTTTAATATTGCACCAATCCGATCCAGACATTCTGAGAGAACGAGTTGCGGTTGAACGAGAGATATTCGGAAATAGCTGCTATATGAATCTCCGAATACAATCCCTGGGAGTATCACTACCCCCTGCTCAAGGATGAGTTGTTTGACAAATTTCTCCGCATTTCCACTGTATGATTCTGGGAGTCTTGCCCACACTGACGCCCCTGCCTCTGGGGGCTGAATCGAACAGCCAAAGGAGAGAAGTTTGCTACTGACCAGCTCTGCCCTTTCGGCATATCGTGATACTGAGTCGGACAAAAAGGAAGCCGATGCCCGCAGACCAGCGGTTGCACCTACTTGGATAGGTATGAAAGTTCCATAGTCTGTATCGGACTTTCGAAGAGCCACTTTCTGAATTACCTCCTGACAGCCAACCAGTCCAGCGACCCTCCATCCTGGAATCGCATAGGCCTTTGACATGCTATAGACCTCGAGAATTCCCTGATAATCTCCATTGCAGCACTTGAGAAGACTGGTAGGTGAGGCCTCGAAGCCCATTTCACCGTAAACAAAGTCATTCAGTAGGAGATACCCATACCTGCGAGCTGCCTGCACGATAAGGTGTAGTTCCCTCTCGGAAGGACAGAGGCCAATCGGATTGCCTGGTAGATTAAGAAGTGCGATGCCCCCAGGATTCTCTCTAAATGCGTTTTCCAGAGAGCTGCTCAGTTGATTAACGTTTTCCGCTTGATAAAACTGTACATCATAGTCACCAATCAGATCCGCAGCTGAAAGCATTGCTGGATAGGTGGGGGTTGGAAGCAGTAAGGTTCTCCCCTCTTGCCGGGCAATCGACAGAACCTGGAGTGTTGCATCCTTGGTTCCCAGCGTTACACATACTTCTAACTCTGGACGAAGTTCTACATGAAAACTATCGAGATACTTATCGGCAAAAGCCTCCCGAAGCTTCTTGAGTCCTCGTGCCGTAGTATACTTATGAGAATTCGGCTTTAGTGATGCCTCGATGAATCTGTCTAGCATCTCTCGGGCGGGCGAAAGGTCCGGATTGATCATCGAGAGATCAAACAGGGTGTTGCCAGATTCTTGAGCCACAGTGCACCAAGCTCTCATGTTAGAAAGCGCTCTGCTGCCGGCATTCATGCCTTCATCTGCCACCTGAGCATTCAATATCGCTCCCCCTGCTTTGGAAACTTGTGGATTGTTATCGAGAAAACAGATTAAAAAAGTATACTGCTTGAGATGATTCTCCACTTACATGAACCTTATGCGATAGCATGGCAATTTGTGGGTTGAGCCGACCTCGCAGGATTTGCTCAAGATATCGCTCAGTGAGTTCTATAGTACAACTTGCATTTGAAGGAGGAGTCTTTTCCCAGTGTTTGACCGATAGCTTTTCGCGCTCAAAAGAAAAAAGGTATCCTTCTTCACAGTCAAGTACATTGAGAATAATTTTACCCCTTAAGAGATTTTGTAGTCTCTTGAACTGATCAGATTTTTTTCCATTCAGTTTGTCAATGACCCTTCTAAAGTAACGAGCATCGTCAGAGGTTTCGTCTTCATCTTCATCTTCGTCTTCATCTTCGTCTTCATCGGTATCTGATGCACGGAGTTCAGCCAGTGCTGAATCAATCTCTTCATCTTCCTCTTCTTCCAGACTTCCCTCTGCTTTTGCTCTGGTCAGTTGCTCAACAACTGCTTCATCGCGGGTAGCATGGATATCACTCGCATCTGAAATCTTGAGCTGGGCCTCTGCATCACCTGAGGATTTAATTTCCTTCTCCATCGTATCTTCACTTTCAGCCACTATCTTGCTCCCCTGTAATCTTGTTATAAACACGTAGGCGGCTTGGTCTGCGACTTAGTAAGGTCTTCCCTTGCTGCAGCTCTTCAAAACAGCATAATTATAGAGGTGAATTCGGTATACAAACAACCTCGGCGGTAAACAAAGGCATAATTGAAGGAAGAATTTTTGTCTAATAGTGCTAATTTCCCCACAACCTCCGTCACAAGACGTATCTTCGCCCTCACGGGAGGCATTGCCTGTGGTAAATCGACCGTGCTGAAGAAGTTAGCTGAAAAGGGCTGGTTGACCCTGAGTGCTGATGTTCTTGCTAGAAAAGTCGTCGAGCCAGGCTCGCGAGGTCTCCAGATGATTGAAGAGGAGTTTGGAGAAGCGTTTGTGAAATCTGATGGGTCTCTGGATCGGGAAAAGCTGGGAAGGCACGTTTTTGAGAATCCCACAGCGCGGAAACATCTTGAGTCAATACTTCATCCTTTTATTCGAGAGCAGGCCAAGCATGAGATTGAGGTCAAATGCAAAGAATCTCCTGGGGTTCCTCTCGTATATGAGATTCCGCTCTTTTTCGAGTCTACGATGGACTATCCAGAGATTTCAAAAGTCATCGTGGTTTACACGCCTGAATCGCTTTCCCTGGAACGACTCTTGGCTCGAAGTGACCTTACGAGTGTAGAGGCGAGACAACGCATCGCTGCACAGATGGACATAGAGGAAAAGAAAGTGCGTGCTGACTATGTAATTGACAATTCGGGCACCATGTCCGAGCTCGAATCTCATGTACAGCAGTTTCATGAAAATTGTTTCGAGACAGATTAGAGAACGGTAAGAGTTTGGCGGGTTTGGTTTAGGTCGCGCTTGGGTCCTGCGGTAAAGATGACGAATAAAACCACTTCACCGTTTGCTCGATTCCCTCTTTCAAGTGAGTTTGGACACGAAAGCCGAGTTCGCTCTGAATCTTTGAAATGTCTGCTAACGAATGCCTTACGTCGCCTGCTCTGAACTCTGCATGTCGTGGAGCCAAATCAAGAGAAGTGCCTGTAAGCTGCTCAACAGCATCTTTAATCTCTGAATAGAGCTGAAGAAGGTCGGTTCGAGCACCGGCTGCGACGTTATATACGGCTGGAGTTTTGCTTGCATGCTGTTGCGTTTCAGGATGCCGGTGGCTTAAGGCTGAGAGGAGGTTAGCAAGAACAACGTTGGACACAAAGCAAAAGTCTCGTGAAGTCTCGCCATCACCATTAATCACGCACTCTTGACCATGAATCAGAGAACTGGTCCATCGCGGAATGACTGCAGCATAAGCTCCCTCAGGATCTTGTCGAGGGCCAAAAACATTGAAGTAGCGTAATCCAGTGATTGGAAAACGAATTACTGAGCTGAACGCTTGGGCATAGAGTTCATCCGCACGCTTTGACGCAGCATAAGGCGATAGAGCATTTCCAATTACACCCTCACTCTTTGGTAAGGCTGGATGATCACCATAAACGGCACTGGAGGAAGCGTATACAAAGCTCTTGATCCGACCATTTTTCTCGGACTCCTGACGAGCTGCTTCAAGCAGCGTTAAAAATCCTGTTACGTTCGATGAGTTTGTCGCGAGCGGCGAATGAAATGAGCGCGGCACGGATCCAAGCGCCGCTTGATGAAGAACATAGTCAACGTCCGCAATGGCACTATGAAGGAGGGATTCATCTTGAATATCGCCTACTACGAGCTCTAGCTCCTTGCTTTGGTCTGGAGAAACGAGAGAACAGGCTTCGTCGAGGTTCTCCCTTTTGCCGGTAGAAAAATTATCAAGAACCCGTACTCGCTGATCTAAGCGCAAGAGGTTTTCAACGAGGTGAGAGCCAATAAATCCAGCTCCCCCCGTTACCAGCCAAGTGTATGATTGATCAAGATGTGGTATGCGTAACACAGCTTTTCCTTAATATTCTTCAGCTTCCTAGAACCGAGTTTCGCTCGGGTTTTCAAAACCAGAAAATGTCACGAAATTATTTATTGAAGGGCTCTTTCCTACGCCGAGATTTCATGAAACTCAGCACTCGTGCGAATGTACGCAGGTCACTCACAGAATCATATTCATCAACTATTTCACGACCTACGATCTCTTCAATAATGTCCTCTAATGTCACAATTCCTGCGAGACTTCCATGTTCATCCACTACAGCAAGTATGTGCTCTTTCTTCTCGAACATTCTCAACAGCAGTGTATCCACCCGCAACAGTTCAGGGACGGTTTCCAAGGGACGAGAAATTGAACTGAGGGTTATATCATTATTTCCAGCGAGGAGTTCACGATAAATATCACGCTGAGTTACGTAAGCATGAAGATCATCAGGTTTTTCCTCTTGATACAGCGGGACGCGTGAAAAATTCCATTCATCAATCTCCTGACGGACATCTTCCACGCGCATCGTTTCATCGAGACGAAAGACAACAACCCTTGGAGTAAGGATATCTCGAACAAGCAGGTCATCGAGCGCCAGCACATTGGTGATAATTGAGCCTTCAAATCGCTCTAAAGACCCTTCTTCGGCTCCAATCGTGGCAAGCGCCCTCACCTCTTCTTCGGATACGCGGACAGTAGCGTCGTCCCCCTGTAGTCGACGGTTGATGAATTGTGAAAGAGATATTAATGGTGCCATTATCCGAACAAGAAAATCCAGTGGCACGGCGAATACGCGACTCATCTGCCGTGCGTAGGTAACACCGATGGTCTTCGGAATAATCTCGCTGAAGTAAAGTATTCCCACAACAAAGAGAACTGAGAAGACAATGGCACCTGTTTCAGATAAAACAGCGCCACCAGCCCACCCAGCAAGAGACGCACCACCTGTATTTGCAACGGTGTTCAGAATCAGAATAGCCGTTATCGGCCTTCCGATATCGGTCTTGAACCGACTGAGAATTTTCCCTGCTCGCACTCCCTGCTCTTCGAGTGTTTTGACGTATGAGAGGGGCACAGCATAGAGTGAGGCTTCCATCACAGAGCAGAAGGCGGAGACCGATATGGTCAGCAGGACAGCGAAGACGAGAAAAATTGTTGGATCCATTGGTGTCACGCTAGTTTACAGGACTCGGGGGGTACTTGTATAGCTCAAGAATACGGCTACACTAGACCCTGGTCTCCGAAAAGCCGTGTTTTGGAGGAGATTGAGGGTTCTATCTGAGCGTAATGGTGGCGGTGGTGCCCGAAGAGGGCTAACCCCTTGAGAAGGCTCGTTATATATTAAGTTCATTTGCATTAGAGTTTTTGCTCCTGCAGAAGGCACGTATGGAAGCTTCACTGAGGCTTCTCGTAAGGCTGAGGCTTCTCGTAAGGTTTTGAATTCGCTTTATGAGGTGCTTTGCCTGTATAGTCTATGAGCGGTATGAACACGGGGTGAAGTGTAACGCAGATGAGGGTTAAGAGTCGGCAACGCTGCTGCGAGTAGTCCTCTATCCATACTTATTAACGATTGCGATTAGGACTTGCTGATGAGTCGTACGAGTACCACCTTAGGTCAAAAAAGGGTGGAGACACTGAGAATCGAGCCACCGAGGGCTTTTGTATCTTTATTGCGGGCGATGAACGCCAAGCCCTCTCGAACACTCTTCACTCTGCCAGATACCGACTCGGAGGATACGAAGACAGAGCCTTCCAACACAGAGCCTTCCAACACAGAGCCTTCCGAAACTGAGGCAATTTCGGCGGACAAACCCTTTGCCGATATTCAGAGTGATGTCACAGGTGAGACTCACCATTTTTTTGGGAGAGCGCTGCATCATGGTTCTCTTGCGTTTTTACATCATGCAAATGTAGTTCTTACGGTTTCCCCTTGTCTTCTGGCGGCGCTTGGGATCCTCTCGGTGTTTTCAGCAATACGGTTTGAGAGCATCAGTATCTCATTTTCCTACATCGGGCTGGTCATACTACTGTATGCAGCGCAAGTACTCGGTCACATCGTAGCGGGGCGCTTTGCACGTTCAGAGGCGGAATCGCTCGTCATCTCACTCCTCGGGGTGACAGACCCTGGACTCATTATCCGCGAACGTCCTATTTTTCACGTGCCTGAAATATTCGAGACATCGGATGGGGTATATCTGCATGGAGATTCTCCAGAGATTCTTCAAGAGTCAGCACGGCAGTTAAGACAGCAGGTAGAGGAATCTCGAAGCAAAGGAAGTTCTCCATCTGAGACCCTGATTGCGACCAGCGAAGAGTTCGCTCGGGAGTTTTCCGTTATATTGCGAGCCCCGATTCGTGTCATCGGGGCAAGTTTGATGAGTCTTCTTTGTGTTGGCTTCCTGCATTATAGCGCTCTTCCTCAACACTTTGCTGAAGACTTTCTTCTGACTCAGATTCTGTGGTTTATTGCCGCAATGCTCGTTGTGGCACCATTCCTTCCTCCTCATCGAATTGGGGGTGTGCTTCCTTTTGGGATACGGGCTTTCATTTTTCCAATTGGAGTTTTTTGCACGTTGTTTGTAATGCTGCCAACTGCATCTCAAATTATGATTTTTGAAGATCTCCCACCTTTTTCTATTTTGTTAATTTTTGGATTGTTGATTGTCGCCCGCAAATTATGGTGGACGCATCTTACCACGTTATCCAAGCTCTCTCAGCAAACGCCCATATCGAATGCTGCGATTCCGATCGAGAATCTTGTTGTTTTTCATCATGGAGAAACGATCTCAAGCGCACAGAGAAAGTGCGTTCATACCGACCAGGAGTACTTTCCAGTTTTATCGCAAAATCAGCTAAAGGGGATGATCTCGCGAAAAGATTTAATGAGGACTCAGCATGCGTATACATCATCGGAATCTCTTGCAACTCTTCTTGATGATACACTGTCCTTAGTGGACTCACATATGAGCCTGGAAGCGTTCTTTAGCCCCAAGCTTTGCGCGCCATTTTTTGCGGTCGAAGATGGTGCGATTGCAGGCATGGTTACTCCTCGAAGTGCGCGGGATGCCCTCTTCTTATCACTTCAGGATCAAATTCAAGATCAACATGGTGAATTCGAAGAGTGATACTTCTCCGACTCATTAGCAGATTCCCCTACCGTTGGCGTTCCGCTCTAGGAGCTCTCTTGGGTTCTATTTTTGGCTTTTTGCCTCTTCGGGAACAGCGTGTTGCGCGAGGACAGATTCGAAAGTTTTTGGGCGTACCTCATCCGAGATCTATAGCACGGGGGGTATTCTCTCATATCGGTCGGTTAGCTGCTGAGAGTCTGAATCTCCATCCTGCACTTCAGTCTGGTGTTTGTGATATTTATTCCGATTCTGCCGATTTGGTACGTGAATTGTCGGAGGATCGTAAACCGGTTTTGGCACTTACTGCACACTTCGGCAACTGGGAATTGATGGCGGCGTATATTGCGGAAATCGGCTTTGAAATTGTTACTGTGGGGCGAGAGATTCGTCATGCTGGACTGCAGCAGTTTATCGAAGAAAGTCGTTCTCAGCTCGGAATTCGTACGATCTGGCGTGGCGGGCTTAGTGGCCAGCGTCAGCTGATTCAAGAGATGAAGAATGGAAAAGTAGTAGCAGCTCTGATCGATCAAGACACGCGGGTCCACGGACAAGACTCTCAGTTTTTTGGGCATTATGTTACCACTCCATCCTCAATGATAGATCTTGCCCTACGCTATAATGCGCGAATCGTTACCGCCTTCAATTATCGTCTTGAAAGTGGGCGCTACATCATAGAGATTGAAGAAGTGAAAGAAGAGAGAGAGACCCAAGCAATCATCGATACTTACAATTCTCGCTTGGAGAATATTATTCAACGGTATCCAGAACAGTGGGTCTGGTTTCATAAGCGTTGGAGAACTCTTCCCGATGGGAAAAGGCTATCATCGTCTGAGTACATGGAGCTACTGGCGCATGCCTAGCACGAGGGAGAGAATTCCGTTGGTAAAAAAAGCTCGACTGACCGCGTTTCTCCTCGTCGTTTTCGTGACTTCTACCGTCATTATCACAGCACTGTTTGGGTGCTCTGTTTTGATACCTGGAACCTCAGGTACATACTCTAAACACTTGAAATCGGCAGAGAGCCTTGAAAGACAAGGGAAGTATGGAGAAGCCATCTCTGCCTATCGACAGCACATTCAAGAGAGGTGTGAAGACGAAGAGAGAGCAGAGTGGGAAAATCCTTCTTTTTACCTGCTCATTATTGGGGATATTCTCTTAAAGCAAGGCAAGGTTACAGAAGCCCTTCACGAGTATGAGCAGGCACAGTTAGAGGAAGTGGCTGTGGCACTGATATCGGATCGCTTTAGGCTTATAGCAAATTGGTTAGCAGATAGAGAGCGTAAAGAGGAGGCTATTTCGATTCTCTCGATCCATCGAGAAACTGATCCTGTTCTCTTTGATCTCATGAGAGATAGAATTGCTCGAGAATTAGTAGCTGGTGAGGAAGCCTCACTTCGCTGTAGCAACGATAGCACGTCGATTGTAATTGGCGAAAAATGCCCCAGGGATATCGGTCAATAACCGCGTCTCCCCCTTATCCAATAGAGGACCCACCGAAATACAACAGGGTGCTTGCCTAATGCATTGTGATCATCGATAAAGGGGACTGTTGCCGTATTGCAGTTGTTCGAGGTATCTGTGTGAGGTATCGAACGAGGGGGCAACGATAACATGTGTATTCAGAGGCTTAATTCGGTGAAGTATTCTCGTTTCATCATCTTTTTTTTGTT
>RFPC01000061.1 GCA_009926305.1 bacterium | reverse complement strand
ATACCTCGTCATGCCGTCCTCTCGTCATGGGTCCCTTTCGAAGAAAATCTCTCCCAAGGTAGCTCAAACGAAAGACTTCTCTGGACACCATATCTTGCATCATACGGGAAGCATCAGGGTCAAGAGCGTCTATCTGCCCATGTGACTTTGGATACATATGCGTTATAGCAATCACGTAACCTTGATCAACAAGATCAAAGACTAAATCGCTAATCGTTTGAGAGTCAGGCAAGATAGCCAATGCATGCCTTACATCATCAACGAGACTCTCTTCAGATAATCCCACTTTGGTCGCATCGGCAGCAAATAAGCGGCTCCTACAAAATTGCTGACAAATTTGATCCATCGAAATATCCTGACCGCCAAACTTAGCTGCAAGCGTATTCATAGCGATCAAAATCTCTCGGTGTTGTCCTGTTATACGAAAATCATACGGCGACTGTGGTGGTCGAAGATTTGACAAATCCTCATCGCTTCCATCTTGATCAGGACTGGAATGTAATTCTGTCATCAGCTTCAGTATCTTTCGAGAGTTACAGATATTATCTGACCAAATTATACCTCAGGGAGTGATTACCAAACCTCTTTGGAATCACTCCCTACTACAAGCAGCTATGCAGCCTTTTTCTCACCTGAATTGAAGACTGAAAGCGGAAGCTCGCCTATAAGCTTCTCGATTGAATCTGTACGGATTCTCCAATCACCGCCGACTTTCGTCCCATCGAGTGCCCCAGTTTCAATAAGCAAATATACCTTTGCTCGTTGGATTCTCAGAAGACGTGACACCTCGCTAACTGTTAAAAGCACTGGCTTTTCCATAAGTATCCCCCCAATATTACATCCAACAGACGAGTCATTCTCATCGGACAGAACAGACTGAACTCTGTACGCTCTTTCCAGATTCTCCTATAATCTTCGTCTCTGAATATTTATTCGCTCGTTCTGACCCTTATTTTCCTCTTTTTTGGGTAAACTCATTTTTTTTTGAGAAATACGGCTCAATCTCCACTCTACTGATACAAGAGAGCCGCTGGAGGCAAATTCGTGAATATTAGCGTTTTGTTAGGGAGAATTTCTGGTCTAGCCACAGGCGCGATTCTTGAAGAATCCAGTTCATAAGAAAGGCAATTGAATAATGCCCATACGGCACGGTAATTCGCTCGGGTTCTCCAAGAAGCTCATACAGTAAATCAGCATTCCTTTCGGGAATAATTGAGTCTTTCCCTGCCTTAATGAGCAACACTCTATCGTTCGAAATCGCTGGCGCAAAATATTGCGGGTCAGATTGGAAGTAGTGGTCAATATATTCAACAAACTGCTCTTGGCTAAATCTGCGATTCCTCTTGATGGTCTCTCCCCAGTTCTTGATTCTTGAATACGTAGTGTTCGTTAAAATATCCGAGAAATTCGCTCCTGCTAATGCAAGAATGGAAGCTTTGATTCGAGGTTCTACTGCTGTGAGAATACAACCAGAGATGCCCCCCAGTGATACTCCAATACTACCAAGCTTCGTATCGTCTATCTCTGGCTGATGAGAGACCCAATCGAGAAACCCTCTCATATCACGAATTCCTTCCATCAGCTCGTAGTCTAATCGACGAGCTGATTCCTTATCTCGGAACAATCCATTTCGACGCTCGATCGAGCCTGATGCCACTCCTTGTGATGCCAAATTCCTGCTAACATATGAGTTTAATCGCCTTCCGCCTTCAGTCATCGGAATCTTTAATATGAAGGGAAACTTTTGAGCCTCTTCTAATGGGCTATAGTATTCAAATTGTAAAACGCGATGCTCTATCAGCAGTCTTCCACGAGTATAGTGACAGTCTGACAAACGCACTCTTTCGTCCACAGCTATTTCTTTTGTCTCTGGAATAGAATATCGAGCATGAATGGCTTCAGACAAAGGCAACGGGTGGCGCGAATCCATCGTCGCAGAATCATGACACTTTCCAATGAGCCCAAGAGCACTCGTCATTTTCAATGTAATGGCTGTTGCCCTTGTAACGATTCCCGTATGCCTTCCACTAATGATATGATCATTTAGTCTCCTTTCTCTCTGTATCTCCTCCTCCGTTTCAGGATACTTTTCTGCTAGCGGTTGACCAAGCTCTTCTTGAATGAAAGACGGAATCAATCGGAGAGAATGCTGTTCTGATGAGATTTGTATTCCTTCTGTTCTCGGCGCAAGATCCTTATCACGCTCAATACCAGTGCTATCGACAAGAGTTCTCAACGAGTCTTCTCCCGTTATATAGAGAACACCCTCCACCTCATTCCCCGGAGACACTACCATCCTTACTCGCTCTTCTGTCATGAGCCGATTACGGAACCGATTTATTTGAGAGAGAGATTCTTCCTTGAGCGCACTCTGAGTAAATTGACTCTGCGCACTGATATTCTCATATTCACCCCACTTGGTAGTCAGCCCTTCTTCTGGATAGTCCTTTGAGAGTGAGATCAAGCAGGAAGAAACGGCTTCGTGAAAAAAGGCCTCCCATGAAGTATGCCCGGAAGGGAGAAATTGATCAGGTTGTTCTTCAAGAATACGGAGCACTGATTCTTCAGATGACCGCCAATTATAAATAAAGCTCGGATCTTGCTCCCGACAAATTGACACGAGCGGAGCTAATAGCTTGGTGTGCAACTCTCGACGAAAATACTCAAGTATAATAACACCGCGTTCCCCTGCATCAGCTGTTCCATTCCAATTCCGGACTAATTCCTGGGCCTTTATAGTCTGAAGGGTGTTTTTATGCTCTGCATATTGAAGAAAGAGCTCTCTGTACGGTTCGAAAATGGCAAGAGTCTTGTCGCATTGAATTTCTAATACGTCTTTTTCAGTAACCTCCCGTCTTCCGAGCAACTGTTCACGAGCCCGTCCAGCTTGATGTATAATTTTTGATAAATGCACTCGTGACTGGAGCCCTCTCTCCTCAAGGTCTGCTGCCGAGAAAGAAAAGACAATACCGCTTTCTGGATTCCGAATGACTGGAAGTTCCCTGCCATCAAAAACACCCCGCCATCCCTTATCTTCGGTAGCCCAAGAGCTCGGTAAGATCGGATCAATCCCGCTTCTTATCGGAAGAGAACCAGTGACCATAGAGGCGATATTGCCATCTTTGTCTGCTAAAATAAGGTTTTGAAGCGGGCCACACCATTGCTGCCCAATCTCAATCGCATCTGAAACTGAGCGAGCGGTATTGAGAGTCACAAAGTCAAGGCTCAACATGTCGGGCTCAAGAGCAGACCATTTCAGAACAAGCGGATTTCCTGCGTGTTGAAAATTACTAACGACTCCCCAGCGAGTAGTTTTCTGACGTAATATTATCGGCTCTTCTTGATTCAGCACCTGTATCTCTTCTATCGATTCTCCAAACTCATCCCATCCTTCCGGCGTTTTATATAAGGACGAGATCTTGGGGTGCACCTCTAGCTGTATGTAATCAAAACAATCGGTCGATAAATTGGTGAGACTCCACGAAAGATGCCGATTGCTCCCACCGATAAGACCCGGATTCCCAGGAACACTGATTCCAAATAGGTGATGGCCGCGATAGTGCAATTCATTTCTAAATACGGCATCGGAAGTAAGCAACTTCGAGTGTTGTTCACTAGCAAGCAGTGTGCGTCGACTATCGCCATCGCCCACGAGCATCGCCCATCCATCAATTGTGGACTGAGGGGTCTCAACTGTTACAAAGTCTTTCGCTTGCACTGCATTGTGCAAAAGGTGCTGAGGCAACGTATCCTTAGAGGGAATCTGCATCGGCTCATACGGAGCAGGCTCACCATCAGGTAAAATATCAAAGCGAGTTCGAGCAGGAGTTAGAAAAGCAAAAAGCTCTTCCGACAAACACTCTTTCATAAGTGCCTGCGACCGTTTTACCTGAAAACTATCAGGTTGAAGATCTTGAAACATACTAATCATTACGAGTAGAGAATCGGTAGGTTGCCATGCTGAAGAAACAGGATACGCTCTCTTTTCAGCATCACTACTCCTATTTCCGCTGAGTGCATGATTTACTCCATCAGCGTAACTTTTAAGAATCTGTTGTTGTGATTCTGGAAGGCTTTCGAAGAGTCTTTCAACAACACGTTGAAATCGAAATTCACGGTAATAAACGTCAGAGCAAACAGCGCTCTGACCAAGAATTGCTGCAAGTTCTCCTTTGAGTTTACGCCTCGTGAAGTCCATTTGATAGAAGCGGTCTTGCGCATGGACATACCCCTGCCCCAAAACTAAATCGCGAATACTATCTGCTTTTATGAGTGGATGATTATCGGTATCGCGCGTAATCTCGACGGGAAACTTGAGTCCAGAAACTTCTAAAACTCCACTCCGCTTCCCTGCTGATGTATGGTGATTTAAATTTGAATACGAAGGTGTCGTCTTGGCAGGATAATGAGACGTATCGATATTCAGACTGAAACGGTTCAGATCTAAACCCTGGTCGCCCACTGGGATACGCGGAATTCTACCCCCGTCATCTGGCCCTAACACACACCACTCTCTCTAATGACAACCAATGGAGTGCCGCCAGACAAAGCTCGGATAAAACTTTATCGTGCTTACTATCCCTCCATATCCCCATAATCAAACGAAATTCTAAAATATGAATATTAAGATTTCCAGTGCTCTTTCACGAGTCGGATGATAAGAAGCAACTCACTATAATCATTAACGAAATCGACCTCCTTACCACTTTTGCCATGATAGGCATGGACGTAATGAGACAAACAGATCGGAGGTAATTTCTTAGCGAAGGGGTTTGCTCTACAGTTCTGATATGAAAATTCTCATTACAGGACGGCCTGGAATCGGGAAGAGCACCGTGCTCTCAAAGGTCATACGCACCCTGTCTGACAATGCGTTTGGAATCATTGCCCATGAGCTCAGAGATAAAAACGAGCAAAGGGTTGGGTTTCGAGCAGAGATGGTTCAGCCTCCTAAGACATCAGCTCTCTTTGCTCACTCCGTTGATATCCAATCAGACGTTCAGGTAGATATTTTTTCAGTAGATGTAAATGTCATTGATACCTTTGTCCTCAATGCACTTCATCCGGAGCAAGAAAAGGGCGTTGCTATCATTGACGAAATTGGACGAATGCAGTCTTTCTCAAAACCCTTCATGAAAAGAGTCCAAGAGTTAATCAATCATCCTGACTATCTTCTTGTTGCAAGTATTGTATCTGATCCAGAGCCCTGGTCCCTCCCCTTGAAAAACAATTTAAATATTATTTTGATAGAAGTTACTGATACAAACAGGGAGCAACTGCCTGAGCTAATATCTCTTCTTTTACAGACGAGTAATCAGATACACCAACTGTCTATGGAGAGTATTCAACAAGCAAAGGCACTTCTTCGAGAATACTTTGAAAAAAATCAATTTATTCAGATTAATAAGCTTCTAAAAAATGCAATTCCCTACATTTTGGAAGAACAATTCCGCATCTTGGATCAAAGCACCGTGCGCATTCAGGGATTCACAAGAGAGCATCTCGTATCGTATTCAGACAAACACCTCTCGTGCGATTGCGACCTCTTTTTAGGAGAGGGGGAATATCAGCAGCCAGGAGAGTGTTCACACATACAGGCCGTCAAGCTCTTGCTCGCTGACCAATAAAGACACTCAAAAGAACTCTGGCTTTCCTCTCTCTTTCTAGTTTTATTGCTAGCCCTCATCAGTTCTGACGAGCGACATGCTCAACCAAAAGAATGACGGTGGATAAGAGATTTGGGGGATGATCACAGAGGCTCTCTGGGGCGAATAGGCATTGGCGACAAGGCTTCTTTCCCCCCTCATTAAATTACCACTCTAAAAACTGAACTCGACGCTTTTGACAGGGGGAGAATTCGCTTGAACATTCGGCCCTTGCTACGCATCGCTAATATATTTCTACTTAGGAGAACTACTCAGAAACTTCGCCACAGAATGATGCTCCTCCTATCTGAACACAGGTTCCATCACAATTTGTGCACTGCATTTCAGCCTGACCGCTAGCAGTGCAATCACAAGTACAGCCACATGCAACAGTAGATGTTGAGGCATATGGTTGTTCAAAGTACTTCTTTAAAGAACATTGACATTGTAACTGGGGCACTAGCACTTCACACTTATTCTTTGCTGAATGTTTAACGCAGCTACTTTCTTTGAGCGGAGGACTGCACTCTTCTCGCTTACATCGATAGATATTGTCATCTTCACCTCTAGACTGTGCAGCCTTTTGGCAGTTTTCAATCGCATCACTTATCGCATCTTGCTGACTTCTTACTCTACATTCTGCAAGGAGGCTTACATCATCAGGCTTACAGAACTCTGTATATGCCAATGTCTGGTTATATATCGCTGGATCAGTTGAAATCTGTTGCAACTGCTTCCCGAATTTTAATCTTCTAAGAACTGAGTTATCAGAATCTCCAGGGACATTGGCAACTTTCGGCTTAAAAATACCGCCGCATTTTATCTGAATGGGATTAGGTGCATCCGCAGCTCCCCTCGATAAAAAGCACACATTAAAAAATAAAACTATAAGAAGTATCATTAATCCGCGATTCTTCATTGCGTCTTCCTATTTTTTTCTCTCAAACAAAAAGTAATACGAGTTCGTCCGCACGAAAACTCCATCGAGCTGTCACTCACAGTTCCCTGGAACTCTTCCAATGCTGAAAAGCTTTTGGATATTTTCAAAAAAGTCGTAGAGGGTATTAAGCTCTGCAACAATTGAAACAATATTCATCATGAGATTGGCTGCAATTTGAGCATAGTTCGGATCTTGGGGATTGAGTGCTGCGAGCCTCGCCTCCAGCGCCTCCTTCTCCGCTTCAAGCTGCGAAATCCGTTTTCTTTTTTCTATTTCAGCCTCTGCAGCACCACCACAGTTCACTTCTGCCGTGCATGCACTGCAACTGACATCATAATCTCCCACTGCTGTAGCCTCTGCCGTTGCTTTGCACAGGATTACACATTGTCCATTATCAATTTCTTTTGCTTGAGCAGTCCCTACACATGTCGTAGCAGAGTCATCAGTTACGCACCCATTTGGATCATTCGAGGGTGTTGTCAGAATGCCGCATCCTTCCGTACAGACCGTGCTATCAGTTTCATAAATATCACATGCGAAGTTATTTCCTGCTTTCTCGGAACAGGCTCTACGGGCTCTTTGCTCTGCTCGTTTCATCAGCTCAAGAGCAAACTCATGGTAGCAGCATCCATTCTGCTGATTGACTGCGTCGGCTATTTCACGAGCCCGATCACAGCTCAGCGGGCCACCAACTGACTCATCTCCACTCGCTGTCTTTGTTTCCAGATAACTATCTGTTACTGCGGGGGCACCACAAGCAAGCGCTGTTGGTGCATTCGGATTTTGGGCCCAGCATAAAGCGAGAGTTCCAGGTCCTAACAAGAAGAAAAATATGCAAGCTATTGAAACATCAAGGGGAATCCCCCCTTCAATACGCTCTTGCTGAATCTTATTTCTTTGACGGGTTAAAACTAGCCTCTTATCAAGTAGTGAGGCAAACAAGGTGGTAGCAGACATCACAATTTCCGTTTATACACATCCAAAGGTCGTCGAGTTCAGGCATCTTAAGAGACAAAAAGGGTAAAAAACTGAGGAGGTGAGAAGAGTTGCCTCATTCTGTCGGCACAATATGAAGGCGTTACGATGCTCTTCACTCAGCCTATGTACATCCAATACAACCATCGACTCGAAAAGGGTTACTTGATACTGAAGCGTTAATCAAACAAAAAAAATTATTTTTGACTTGATTAGCAAATTCGAGAACCTTACTGTTGCGGCAAGAGATGTCTTCGAAGATGCATAGCCAATTCGCGGACTATCAGGTGTGTTCACACTTAGGATCTATGCGTCCTAAGTCTCTATTCGTCAGGGTGCATACGAAAATGCTGACAGGAAAGTTAGGGAAAGTTGCTAGTCTTGCAGCACTTGGAGCACTAACCCTCCCGCATATTGAACGGAACTCAGCCGAAGCATTAGCTTCTTCTTCGGTGCACGAATCAAGACACCCCCAAAAAGCCGATGAACAAGACCCACGACGTGGGCAAAATCCGCAGCAAAATATCGAAGAATTACGCAAGCGTCTAGCAGTATTGCAATCAAATCTTCAATCCGAGCGAGAATCTGTCAAAGAATTACGGAGTACACAAGAAGCTTTTAACCGATATCGCAAGCTTGGAACACCGATGGAGCGGGAGAGCTCCCTTCGTCGTACGGTTGAAGAACAACTTTCAATTCTTGAAGAACGGCTAGAACGTCCGGTGCCAGAAAATATAAGAAAAATCTACAGTGCTTCGATAGATGCCGTTTTTTCGGAAACAAACATTCAACGGGATAAAAATAAACTTGATCACTATTTAAAAGCCAATATTGAGGGGCTTTTGCAAAAAGATCGTGCTGATATCGGCGAGGCATTTACACAAGAGATGCAGGGCTGGGCGCTCCAATTAAAGACAAATGAAGCAATTCAAAGACTTGAGGGAGCAACAACGGGAAGGTCCCTCGTCATCGATTCTGAGCTTCGTAATACAGCCGATGCATTTCTGACAAATCCACTTCCAGAGAATGTTCGGATTTTAGCAAATGTTTCAGCCGAGTATGTCTCCGCTAAAGGCCTCTTCCTAGAGAGAGCCCTAAAAGAACGCGGGCTGTTACATGATTCTAAGATTCGTTAGCCCGAAAGTAATCCGGTTCCGCTCGTATCCTTGAGAACGAATCAACTCTGGTCTTAAGAGCCGCTCCGAGCAGACCTACTTTCCTCAAGAAATCTCAAAATCTTAAGATCATCTCGTGGGAACCTCCTTACTCTTACTGGCTCATCAATCAAGCTAACGTTATAATGGTATAAGGAGCATTTATTTTTCGGTTTTTATCGTTTTATTCACATGAAATTCTATCACTCCATACTCCTTTCCTTGCCTTATTCCTTAAGTGCCATTTTTTTTCTTACGCTCTTCGCCGGTTGCGGTCTGTCTCGGATTGATCCCATGCACTTTCTCATTCGAAGCGATCGGATCACGTCCTTCGAACAAGAACAGCAGGTTATGCAAAAAGCACGTCTCGAATGGATTGACGGAAGTAACATTCGAGTACTGTACGTAGCAGGCACTCCCTACGAACGGGGCTATCAACAGGGGAAATTGCTCCGAGAAGAGGTCCAAGAAAACCTTGGGGCGCTCTATACAAATTCGCTAAAGACTTTCCACTCAGAAGAGCTCTTTGCCGAGGTCTATGAACGGCTCCGGCCATTTATCCCGCAGGAATATATCGATGAAATGCAAGGACTCGCGCATGGCTCCCGCATGCCTCTTCATGTTATCCACGCCATTCACGCTCTTCCCTCCTTAACCGAGTGGGGTGGCAAACGGCGCATTAAAGGGATCGTAAAACAGATGATGAAGGGAGAGCTCGGCACCTCATGCAGTAACGTGGGAGCCCTTCCTGATGCGACCAGAAATCATGAGATGTATGTTATTCGAATACTCGATTGGGGCCTTCATCGAATCTCGAGATTACACGACTATCCCCTCATCACTATTCACTTTCCCGAAGAGGGGGAGCCGTCTGCCAACATTGGTTGGGTAGGATTTCTTGGTGCTGTTTCCGGGATGAACGCTTCTGGCATCACACTCGGAGAGATGGGCTATGGATCGCCCCCGAATGAAACGCTCCGGGGAAAACCCATGATTTTTCTTCTTCGGGATATCCTCACCTATGCACACAATCTGAAAGATGTCCGCTCTCTAATCACCTCGGCCCCAGGCACCAATGCCTTCTCCTATCTTATGAGTGATGGAAAGTCGCTTGAAGCAGAGCTCTATTATAGAGATAGAGATACGTTCAGAGTCTTTCGTCCTGGAGAAGAGGTTTATGACGACAAGAAACAATTCCCTGGCGTTCGAAATCTTGTATATGGAGGGCACTTCGATGAGCTGATGAGTGAAGTGCTTACCCGACACTCAGGAAATCTTACTCGTGAACTCTTTATGGAGGAAATTATTCCTGAAATTGCCATGAAATCTAACTTCCAGAATGTAATTTATGAGCCCCAACGACTGGCATTTTGGGTGAGTAATTCGCCTGGAAAGTCGCTTCGAGCAGCCGAGGCTCCCTACTTTTTCTTTGATCTCAAAAAGGCTATTTCAGATCATATCCAACTTCTCTCAACTTTCGAGCAAGACTAGGGCTCATCTACGCCAACAAGGAGATCAAAGATCTGAACTGCAACACCCCACTATAATTATTCCTCTATGCTTCTTGAAATATGATGAGTTTTCCTAACTATCTGCCTTGCGATCGCACGTCCAATATATCTATTGCTATCTAAGCTGCTGGATTGACTCTTGTTCAGAGAGGTTCAAGGGGTATAAACTTTCACGGACAGTAACTCCCTGATGATGCTAAGGGTCCTACATGAAGCTATCTGACAAGGAACGTACAGTTTACCTAGCATTGCAACGGGATGCTTCTGCCTCGGTAGCTGACCTTGCCAAGAGCTGTAAACTAACCCAGAGTGTGGTGCGATATGCTATAGAATCAATGTCCAGACGGTCCATCATGCAGACTTCTTTATTGATAGATGAAGCTAAGCTGGGACTGCGACACATAAAATATCTTATTCAGATTGCACCAAGCGCCAGGATGCCAATAGCGAAAATAGAGCAGACTCTTGCCAACCTTCCCGGTGTAACATGGCTTACACGAGTGACTGGGCAATACTCTCACTACCTTTCGTTGTGGTTACGGGATACCCAAGAAGCAGGAGATGTTTTCGACAGTCTAAAGAGGCAGGTAGGAGCGGTCATTACTCAATATATCTGTGCGGAGGGAATCGGGTGGGAGTTCTACGGGAAAAATTACCTTCATTCGTCGAGCCGTCAAGGGGCGATTTTCCGAACGGGATATCCATGTACTCCTGTCAAGCTTGATGAGAGGGACATCGAAATCGTTGGAGAACTTGCTAATCAGCCTCTTTTGTCGGCTCGGGAGCTTGCTCGCAGACTGGGTCGTCCTGTCTCATCTATCACCTATCGGCGGAATAAATTGATCCAGTCTGGAGTTATCGGGGCGCCGGTTATTAGAATGAGAATTACTGAGATGCCGTTCTTGGCCTATTTCCTGCAAATTCGCTGCAGGTATCCGAGTCAGATATTTACGGAGAAACTACATAAATATGCTGCGGCACAGCCCAATATAGTCGAATTATGCAACTGTATCGGTTCATGGGATTTTGAATTGGGAATAGAGGCAGAGGATGCGCCCTCGGTTCACTCGACGATTTCTGATATGAGAGCGCGTTTTCCCGAATATATCGATGATGTCCTTCTTGTTCAAAGATTCGGAGATGTTGAATATTCTTTCGATGGTCGTCGTCTATTCAAATCGAAGTGATCTTCCATGCCTGAGGAAGGTGAGTAGGACTTGAGCATGCGCAGGTCAATAGCAATTCTCAATAATTTCCCTGTATCGTGGCGCTCTCAAGTATCGTAGCGGCAAATATGAACTCCTCTGAGACCCGACTTATCTATTTGAACGAATAAAGCGCCAGAATTTTGTATAGCTTGTGAAGAATTTCCTTACTCTAAAAAGGTGACATATGCTTTTTAAATCACTGGAAATGCCCCTCTAGTGGTGTCTTTGCGACCACTCGCAGAGATTGAAGGTGTGATGAAAAGGATAAAAATGTACTCAGAGCCTGGAAAATCAAAAGAAAATATCGATTCTTATTTTCAAAATCGGTCGGAAAAAGCCGTTGAGGACTTCATTGAAAGTTATTGGGACCAGATTACGATTCATCAGCCGTCTGATGTTGGCCTTCGTATAGGACTGCCGCATCCCTTTCTGGTTCCGAATAAAGATATGTTTCAGGAAATGTATTACTGGGATAGCTTTTTTACCTGTGTGGGATTAGTGGGGTCCTCTCGAGAACAACTCATTATTGATACAACAGAAAACTTCTTTGCCCTCATCGATCGTTTTGGAAAAATTCCAAATTCAAGTCGCTTCTATCATCTTGGGCGGTCTCAGCCACCATTTCTCTCATCACTCGTATCCATGTCGCTGGATGTGATGGAGCATCGCGCTGATGCATCTGAAGCGAATCAAGAATGGTTAACACGTGCAGTGGAGGCACTCGTCAAAGAATATTGGGGTGTATGGCGTGGAACGGTTCACCCGGATGAGCGCGAGGTTTATCGAGGTCTCTCTCGCTATTCTGATATGGATCTTTGGTCCCATGGGGCTGAGGCCGAGTCGGGATGGGATATGACACCTCGATTTTTTGATCGTTGTCTTGATTTCATTCCTATCGATCTGAATTCCCTACTATACAAGTACGAGAAGGATATCGCCCGTTTTTCATCTCTTTTAGGAAAGGCGGCAGAAACAGCTCATTGGGAGGAACTCGCGAGTAAGCGTGCTGAAACAGTTAGAGAACTATGCTGGGATGACTCTAACGGCTTCTTCTTTGACTTTGATTATAAGAAAGAGCAGAGAAGTAGTTTTCAGTCATTAGCTGGATTCTTTCCGATGTGGGCAGGGCTTGCCACTCCTGAGCAGGCAGAGCGAATGGTTACTGAGGCATTGTCCAATTTTGAGAAGGACTTTGGTCTTGTAACAACCGAGGAATGGCATACTCCTGAAGGAGAAGTGCCGCGGCAATGGGCATGGCCGAATGGTTGGGCTCCTCTGCACTGGATAGTGGTGGGTGGTCTTGAGCGATATGGGTATCAGACTGAGGCCAACAGGATTGCAAGTAAGTGGGTGGATCTCGTGGCCTCGGTCTACGAGCAAGATGCGCTTGTCTACGAGAAGTATGATGTGGTCTCAGGGGCTCGAGGAGCCGATGATCGCTACCCTACTCAGACCGGTTTTGGATGGACGAACGGTGTGTTTTCGGGTTTCACTCGCTACCTTCGCGGAGATCTGATGCTTCCTATCTAGTATTTCTGCCTTTTTCATAGTGCTTTTCATAGGCTAAATACTTACCGCCCTTAACGACTAAATTTTTCTGAACAGGGGTATTACTACCCTCCAACCTCGCAACGTTGACCCTTTCCCACGAGGTTTGTATAGCCATGGGCTTCATTTTGGCAATGATCTGGCATTTGAGATTGAAAAGGCGGTGTAACTTCTTCATAACACCAATAATTCCTAAAACAAGGAAGAGTGTATCACAAATTGCACAACCTTGATCGAAGACTTTTCAGATTACTGATGCGCGCCAGTGGGACCCCATGGCAGAAGGTACTCCTCTTGATGGCAATCTATGGCCTATTTTTGAGAGACTATAATTTCTTCGAAATATAAAGGTCCAACTTCTCTCAACTTTCGAGCAAGACTAGGGCTCATCTACGCCAACAAGGAGATCAAATATCTGAACTGCAACACTGGGGATCAGCCTCAGAAGTCGAAAAGGAAGAAGTTTAACTCTCGTAATGAATGTATCTCTTTCGAACTTCTCATTAAAAAAATGAGTTGCCTCCGTCTCTATGTAGTCAAAGGGAAAGATACAGACCTCAGACCAAGGAGGAAGCACCGGAAGAAACTGAGTGAAAAGTACGCTCGTTTTATGACCTGCTGCAAGAACAATCGTTTCGGGATTACCGATCTCATCGCGTAATTGAAGCCCGTTGCGATATGGCACCGTTTTATCACATGTAGAGATCATGAGTAGCGTATCTCGCGCATCCATATGTTTTGCAACTGCTGTAGGATCCGTTATTACATTTTGTCGCAAGTAATCAAAAAACTCCTCCCTTGAAATTCCCTGTTCCTCTCGCACCTCCTTAATGAATCTACGAATACGGTGCTCTCGAGAAGACTCAAATATATCAACGAGGCCCGAGCCCCCCATTGCGATAATGTTGTAACGAAACCGCTCGTCGACTCCTGCACTAATTGCAACATTAATGCCTCCGCGACTCATTCCAAACGTCCCAAAGTCCTTTTTTCCGTATTCCTTTTCAAAAAAGTCAATCGCAATCCGATCTCGAACGACCCCCTTCCTGAGCACCTCTTCAATCTGAAGAAAGTTCTCTTTCTCCTTGAAATCATTCACACGAGCAACTACTGCAGCATCTAATCCCTCACGAGCAAAGTATTTTGCAAAATACTTCGAGAGCATGGGGCGTCCTCCCAAGACTGGAAATACGAATACCAAGTCATCATTTGGCTCATCTTGAAAAAAGTAATCAATTGTAATCTCTCCCGCATCAGATTGAATTACAATATTCTTCTGGCTATACCCATTCCGCTCTTTTACTATCTTCTCGTTGAAGGAGTGATACGATCCCTCTTTTGAATAGTACTCATCAAGTTCTGGTGGCCTTGGAACAGGCCCAGTGTAACTGCCATTCATCGGCAACATATAACAACCAGAGAAAACCCCGATACTCAGCAAAAAAAGAAAATAAACCCTCACCTGTTGCAAAAAATCCTTTCGATTTATCAAAAACGCAAAAACCCCAAGGAGCTTACTTTTACTCCCTCAGAACGTATCACTACAATTGAAACAGTATACTCTTTCTATTGTACCCCGAGCTGTAGATTGGGGCACAGAAAATTGAATACTTCTTTTAGAAGAGCTCAATTCTTAGTTATAAGAGGGGGTCCTCTTCCCCTGCTTCTTGAAATCCTTTCGCCCTCAGGAGACAAGCAGGGCAATGCCCACACGGTGGAC
>RFPC01000060.1 GCA_009926305.1 bacterium | reverse complement strand
GCTGAATAGAAAGCGAGAAGGAAGCGTCAGTTTCCGTGTCGTCTATCCATAGCGTCCTTTATCCACAGTGTCTTCCATCCCCTGTGTCGAGTTATCCATGCTGTAGCTTTGTGTGCGGTGTAGTTTTATATGCGGTGTAGTTGTTTGTCCTGCTGTTCCAGCCCGCCATAAACCTGTAGTCCGCTAGCTTCGTCTATCGCCATCTTTATCTTCCCTGGCGAAGGAGAGCTTTGTCTCTGAGGGCCAAGCTCATAGAGGGCCGAGCGGACACCTTTATCGATAAGTGAAACTCTTCGTGACACCGTTATATCTTACGGTGTATAAACGTCGTGTGATCACCTCTTAATCCTTTTGAAGGGAATGTTCGTGGGAGAAATGAAGCAGAGTGTGCTCTTTGACTATGAGCCACAACAACTCGAGGGCGATGCTGGTTCGGCTATTCGAGAACAAGTGCCATCTGACGAAAGTAACGAATCATCTTCCCTCTCTTGGAGTGAGATTTTCTCCCTTCGCTGGTCCCTGTGGTTGTCTTCTTTTGCGGCTATCAATTTAGTTCTATTTCAGACATCGCAGATCTTCTTTGAGCCGAATGGCATGGCTGAAAATTCAGGCATCCGCGGTGGCACCACGACATCAGTTTTTAGCGTATTGCTTCTGTTGCTTGCCTTTAGTGTGACTGTGGCGCTTTGGAAAGAGTGGGTCGCAGGAAAAAGTTCTTCACGCTATCCGTATGGAGCGAATCTTGTTCTTGTCTCGTTGGCAAGTATCGTAACCTTACTCTCGATCAAGCAGGTCTTTTTGTGGGGGTTGATGGATGAGTTCACTCAACAGCTATGTCATCAAAGCGTATGGATACTATTTTGCGCTGCCTGGTTCGTGGCGTTTCGGGAGAAACTGTATCTCTCTATTCGGGGCATTGTTAACGGGGATGAACAGCTTTACGGAGAAAACGAAGAGCTAAGGCGTGAGCTTTCAGGAGATCACGGCAGTCGGCTCACGGCAGGGAATACGGTGCCCTACCGAATGCAAGTAACACGCGGATTGTGTCTTATTCGTCCGAGGGCAGGAGGCAAGAGTGAAACTCCTCTTTTGCGCCAGGCCGGAGACGAACTACCCGCTGGGGCCCTCATGTTGAAGGGAACCGTAGAGGGGACTCGTTTACGGTCAGAAGAGAGCAATCCAGCTCAAGAGTGGGTGAGTGTTCAGGCGAATCACTTTTTAAAAGAGGAAGACGCCGATGTTTTAGGCTCTTATCGAGTTGTTCAAGCCATTTTTCTGGGGCTGGCAGTAGCAGCGTTGTCCTGGCTCATGTTGCAACTCTTTGGCGGGGTGATTGCCGTTCCACTTGAGTTAAATCTCGTGTTGGGAGTGTTTGCTCTTGCTCCCGCTTTTGAGCTGATCTTGTTGTGGAGTGGGTTGAGGAACGGATTTGCTCGTCGTTTTTTTGAAAGTGGTGTAGTAATCCGGGACTTTCGCATCTTTCAGGGCTTACGCAAAGTTCAAACGGTTGTGTTTAGAATAGGCTCGCAGAGCCCCTTGATTGGTTCCGCTGTAGTGCGGGACTTTCAATTAATCGATGAGCGGATTGACCTTCCCCGTTTGTTTGGGATCGTTTTTGGAATCCTTCGAAACAGTGAAGATCCTTTCTTTACTGCGGTTCGGGACTATTGCTTCGAGTGTTCACCACGACCAGAGCTTTTTCGAATTGAGGAAGAGGAAAGCGAACGACAGCTGATGAGCGGATCCGTTCAGGGGGCTCAGTTTTTGGTGGGTACTGAGGACGCGCTGCTTGAGCACGGAATTCATCTTGAGGTCTCGGAGGCGTTCTATGAACAAGCTGATTTTACTACGAGGCTGTATCTGGCCGTTGGGAATGAAGTAGTAGGTTCCTTTCTTATAGAGCCTCCTTTTTTCGCAGAGATGCCAAAGCTCATCCAGGCGCTTCGAAAGCAGCACATCAGACCAATTTTAGAGGGTATTGATGTAGACCCTGTCGAGTTAGACGAGCTTGGAGAGACTCTTGGATTTGAGTTAGTGGATATCCGCGATTCCGAAGTGAGTGAATCAAAGCGAGAGGAGGGGGAAGAAGACACCCTCTACGTCTTACTTTCACCAGAGGAGGGACAGTTCTCTGAAGATTGCGGACTCCATCAATCGGGTGAAGAGCATGATGAGCAAGCGCCGGTACTTGCGATGACGTGGTTTCGTGAAACATTGTGGAACGTCTCCTTTCCAGGCATTTTGTTGGTGAACAGACGGATCTCTCCGGTAAGGCGTCTGATAGTCTTATCACGGCTTTTTTACTGGATGAGAGCTGTGGTGGCGATTCTTGCAGTGCTTCTCGTATTGGGGGGAGTCTTGACTTCTGCTTTCGGTCTCTTCGAGGTCAGTCAAGTGTTTGGAGTTGTCTCGGTCACTGTGATTTCTCTTTTGGCTCTCTATCGACTGATGATGTTTCGAACGTCTCCTGCTCCAAGCCACGTATAAGACAGGCTACACCGAGCGTTCAGCACTGTTTTTTTCTGTATTGAGCAATCATTTTTATCATGTATCTGACTGCATTCTATATCTTTTGTTAGTCCTTGCGCATCGTTTGCCTTAGTTTTCCATCATTAACGGTAGAGAGCTTGTATTTTAATAGATCTACAGGAGGAGGATATGAGTACTTGGTCCCATCCCTTAGAGTTTGGCTATGACACGTCTGCAGCAACTTCACTTCATTTCTCTGAGGGGTTTGATGAAGAGGCTGGCACGGCACGGGGCCCTGAGCGAACACTGATGTCCGCGATTCTATTTGATGGAATACAGGCCTATATGAACTTTATTTGTGCGGATACGGATAGAGACCAGAAGAAGTACGAAGAGGCGGTTCGTTGGGTGTCGCGTGAAGACCATGAGTATATTTTTTCCTTTAATAATGTGTGTGAGGGATTAGGAATAAATGCGGAGTACCTACGCACAGGGCTGACGAATGCGGCGAGCAGCCAGTCGTTTGAGTGGAAGCGAGTGCGGCGTAGTACTTAAAGGTCAGTGAACATCGCATGAGAGAAAATGTTTCTCGCAAGAGAGCAGAGTCTAATGTGTTTTATATCTCTTCTTCCTGATGGAGTAATAAAAAATCAAGAATCAAAGACACCATCTCCCAGAAGGTAGCTACTAAAGAAGTTCAGACAGTGGCTACTTTGCCTCATCATCAGGATGAGTGAGCTTCACTCGATCGACCTGCAATGCGGCTTGAGCGAGGATCTCAAGTTGCTGAAAGTGGGAACTTCCTTTCAAGTATTCATAGTCCGATTCGGATGATGGTTGAATATAGAGAATGTCTGCTTCGAAATGATATGATTGCACTCTCTTCATTTGGTCTAGGAGTCCAAGCTGAAGCTTTTCATCTAGGTGATCGAGAAACTTGGCCCAAAGTTCTGGTCGATTTCCTTTTGATGATGAAGGATTCATAAGGGGTTTGGCCTCCTCGATACCACCTCTAGACTTAACGTAAATGTTGGATGAACCGTCTGCGATTTTCAGATTATCACCCATACAAAAAGGGCGAAAGATAGCTCTTTCACCCCAATGGATCATCGGCACTTTTTCGCCAAAAGTTGACCTGTTTCGCGGTTATTTTGCTGATACGTTTCCGAAAGTTCATTCGGTGGGGAGAAGATAAGAGAGAGATGGTCTCTGAATTCTTCGGTTGGATGCTCTCTGTGAAGAAAGAAAAACGCACTGAAGAGCGAGCTCATTCAGTGCGTTTTTAATCGATTTTTGGTCTATGTCCCTAAGGAAATAGACTACTGAACCTAGATCAAACAGTTAGTTAGCTGCTTGTTGGCAGATTGAACTGACGTCTGAGTTCGTATCTGTTGAGCCTTGAGAGCGAATAGCTTCCTTGAGGCTTGGATAGTCTAAATCGAGTGCTTCACAAATAAATTTAAATGAGAGGGGCGCATCTTCTGGTAAGTCATGGATAAGCCATGCTTCAGCGCTATCCCGAAGATCTCCGTCCCCTGTGAGGTAATCGGTGATGGCTCTTTGAAGAACTGCAGCGAGGAGTCGACGCTCTGGAACTTGAGTATTTTCGCTCGGTGTATCTGCATTTGACCAAAATTTCATAGTGTTTTTTCCTTATTAAGTAAAAATTCCTATTTGCCTCTGCCGTCTCTTTGGAGTCATTCTTAACTTTTTCGCAAGCGCAGTGCTGTTTGACACTCGTGAAGAGCGTTTCTATCTGCTCTTTTTTACCTGCGTTGTTAGTTAAGAAAGTTCCTCGGGCCGGTTTCGGTAATCCAAAACGAATTGAATCTTTTGCCCCGCAGTCTGGAGTCTCCCGCGTAGAGAGCGCCCCACAATACTGTTGGACTCAATCCAGGAGGATCGTTCCTCCTGATTTCTTCCCTTGCTCCTACACCCATGAACTCAGCAGCTGCTCTTTCAGGACCAACTAACGAAAGTGTCGTGTTGTCCGATAGGTGTCTGCCTGCTGATGTTAATGATGTGGAGTTATGAGATTTGTTTGTTTGCGCTTGCTCTGCTTTTTCAGAGAGTGCCTTTGTTGAAGAGAAGGAGCGTGTTGACGAGAAGGAGCGAGAAGAGGTTGCATGTGAGAAGAGACAGAGAGCTGCGCCCCCGTGACGGCGAGCAGCCATACTTGGAGCTGGCACAACACGAGTGGTACGAGCGCTTTGGCTCGTTCCCATCAGGTGGGGTGACATCCCTTTCTGTGACTTCTTTTTCTTCATTCTTTTCTTTCTCGTGCCAGCCTGTTCAAATGCCTTCAGTGCAAGCCAAGCTGTATTCACAAGCTCACTACCGATGGGAGGCTTTCAAGAATTTGTACCTGAAGCTTCCCACACGTTTTTAAAATCTTTCGGCCTGCCGAATTCTAAGTTTTTAGAATCTAGCTGGTCTACCGAAATTGGAGACCGCCAACAGTTTATCGTTAATTCCCTTTACTGCGCCACCCTTAAGTGCGACCCCCTTCTCCAGGGACGCATCCCTTCAAGAGCCGAGCTCCTTCCGTTGCTCAACATCTGACCTTTAAAATCGAACAGTAGAAAGTTTCGCTGCCTTCAGTCTCGCCGAATATGACACCAGTCATTCCAACCAGCCCATTAACACAACCAGCCCGCTAATCCAGTAAACCAGCTTTGTCGTCTTCTTAAAGAGCTGCCATCGAACTTCTTTAAGAGAGCTAACCTATTGATTTAACACGACGCTATCAGCAATCTTTGGAAGAGAAGAAGCTAAACACTTTGTTCGCTTTGACCCCCAAATGTGCTGCAAGCGGTGCGCATCGCAGACCCGAGAAGCTACAGGGTGCTCACTAGCTAGTCAACGAAAAAATACACCAGAGAAAAAAAACTTTTAGCTATGTATAATCAAATAGTTAGAAGGTCTTATCTCGATGAAACATGACAAAAAAGACAAAGAATCCCATCTCGCACCAGCCTGAGACTCATTTTAAGCGGTGTAGAGTCGTTTTCTTCACGGGTTGGCAAAGGAGCGCATAGAGAGGCGGCTCATGATGCGAGGTTCGACTAAGGCAATAAAGAGGCTGGGGATTACCCTTAAAAAGACCTTTGGATACCGAAAGTATAGGTAAGATCGGTCTCGAGCTGAGGCCCGTCTAAGTGTTGGTCTATGGGGTAGAGTACTTCAAAGGCTAATCGTAGTCCTTCTAGTGACCCATTTGGAACAAGGAGGTTAAATCCAAGTCCGAGCTCATAGATCTCACCACCCCGAAGAGTTGGGACGGCAGTTGGCACCATCATTGGATTCAGTTCGCTGTCATTTCCGCTAATATCATCCCAACTGTGCCATCGACCTCGTAATGAGCCGCTTAACCAGTCGCTCAAGAGAACTGCTCCCCATACTGAAGCTTCAATGCGGTCTCCAAGAGTATAGTCCTCTCCATTCTCTCCAAGCCGTAAGGTTCCAAGACTTTGTGCTCCCCATGATACTCTCGTCGTTTTGCCGTTGTACGTGATTCCTGGGCGGAGGTCGAAAGTCCCAGAACCTAGCTGCATTGGATAGGGGAGCTTCATATCGGCTCCAGCAGGAGTGTTTCCACGTTCTTTGATGTTTCCAGTCGGAAGACTTATTCCGGCATTGATGTGTACTTGGTGCGAGCGTTCTTCAACAATCTTCCAAAGCGCACTGATTTGAATATCTCCCAATCCAGATGTTCTCGTAGAGAATTCAGAGCCCATTCGGGTTACGTGATCCATGGAAAGTTCAAGAAGAGGAAGCATTGCCATGAGAGTGATAGTGTCTGAAGGAGCATACATTCCACCAAACATATGCATTTTCATTTCCATTCGAGTTGGCGAAACCATGTAGTCTTGAAGCACTTCTGATGGGCTTACTCTGCTTTTTCCACTGCGGTTTCCTTCCATGTCCATTGCCATATACCGGTATGAGAACATGAACTCACCTTCAGTATGAGTGTGGTCTCCCATAACTCCGATCGGAGCGTGCCCGTCTGGGCGTTCTTGCAGCCACTGATCAGATGAATTGATATCAGCGAGAGCGGCAGAGTGTATGGCAACCGCAATCATGAAGGTTGCAGAGGCGAGCTTAGAGAAAGCTGAGCTCAGGAGAGTGTCAAACATGTTTATTCCGCAGATTTACTCAGAGTATGAGACTACACTTTATAGGCTTTTCTTATCCTTTCCGTGGTTGATTTACAAGACGCCGTGAGTTTTTATCCGTTTTTCAAGGAGTGAATTAGGGCATGGAGGAGTCTTTGTTTAGGGTAAGAGTGTTCATAAGGAGTTGTTCCCGGATATCCTGGTAGTGTGTCGCAAGCGAACTCCCGAGATTTTTTAATGCTTCCGAGAGTTCTTCGTTCCGTTCGTTGTTTCTATCAAGCTCCTGAATTGTCTGCGAGAGTGATATCCTTAGGTTTGAAAGTCGCTGATTAAATTCTTGTGCCGTCAGCGACGGAAGGGGGACCTGAAGAGCGTTTAATCTGTCAGCGAGCTCTCTTGAGGTTTCTGGTGGAGTCTCAAGCTCGGGCACAATAGGAAGTCCACTCAGAAAACCTTTTCGGTAGAGTTCGATTGACTCCTCCTGTTCCTCGGTTGGAATTGGGAGCTGGAGCAGCTCTCGGAAGTCATTTTTTAATAACGTTATTCTGCTCCAGATGCCTTCTTCAGTCTGTGTGTTCTGTTTGAGCTCATTTTCATAGAGTAGGAGCTTTTCTTGGAGCGGATACATCTCCTTTACCAGTGGACTGAGATCGGTGTTCTCAGAGTTCTGTGCAAGGACAAGGATTAATGGCTCTACGGTAGTGCTATCAATAGGTTTTTGTTGAAGAGCCTCGAGTAGCGTGCCGATTTGTTCAAGCATCAACCGCTCACGCTCGAGTTGATCGACCTGTCTTCGCTGGAACGGTGGAATGGCTAAGAGGTCTGTAGCACGGAACAAGGTTGCATACTCTTCCGTCATGAGTTGTGCCTTTGAGAACTTACTCTCCTTTAGGGCTGCTTGATATTCGTCGAGAGTTATTGCGCGTACTTTCTCTGAGGTGTTTCTGAGCGATAGAAGGATGCCATAAGCGACCACCAAGACCAGTAGCCCGCTGATAAGAATCCTTGTTGTATTTTGTTGTTTACTCATCGTAACTATTGAATACCGCTAAGGACCTACAGGCAAGCGCGATAATAAAATCGAAGATTTAGCGATTTACTACGGCATCTCTGTATATTTTAAATGGGAATTTGCTTATCGGTGGCGAATAGAGGGATAATTCGCTAGGAGTTTACAGGAGTAAGTCCATAAAAATGCGCAATAAATCTTCGGCATTGGCTCAGCACTCGACGGGAGAAGAGCTGGGCTATCTCATGAGAGAGCACTTTCCGTTCTTTTCCTCAGCGAGAGGAGTGGACTCCGCTTATCTTGATTCCGCTGCTTCCGCCCTTAAGCTCGATGCGTGTATTGAGCGACTGACCAGCTACCTGTCATCTGAACATTCCAACGTCCATCGTGGGGCGTACGGACTGAGTGTGACTGCATCGGAGAATTATAGTTTGGGGCGAGATGTGATTCGCTCCTTTTGTAATGTCCCATCATCATATGAGGTGATTTTTACCTCTGGAGCAACTGAGAGTGCAAACGTGGTGGCTCGTGGCCTGGAAGAGAGTCTTATCGATGAGAACAACACAATTCTTACCACGTGCCTTGAGCACCATAGTAATTTCGTTCCGTGGCAACAATTAGCGCGCAAAACGAAGAGTCGCTTTTCTGTGGTCGGCATCAATGCAAATGCCGAGATTGATATTTCAGACTTTGCCAATCGTTTGAACAATGAACGTCCACGTATTGCAGCGTTTACAGCGATGTCTAATGCCTTTGGGACGATTACGCCAGTGAATGAGCTTGTAGCTGAGTGCAAGAAGGTGGGCTGTATATCAGTGGTTGATGTGACCCAGAGTGTTGTCCATGGAGGAATCGATGTCGGTGCGATGGACGCAGACTTCGTGTTTTTTTCAGCACATAAGCTTTATGGGCCGACGGGACTCGGTGTTTTAATTGGAAGAGGAGAGTTGCTTGAAGAGCTTTCCCCAAGCACCTTTGGTGGCGGAATGATAGGAGAGGTCACCTCGGAGTTCACCACGTGGGCTGATATCCCTGCGCGCTTTGAAGCAGGCACCCCGCCGATAGCAGAGGTGATAAGTTTTATCGCTACCCTTGAGAAGCTGACAGAGCTTAATAGTAAGCACGCCGTGGTTGAGGCGGAGCAGGCTTTATATGAGTACGCAGTAGAACGAATGCGTCAGTGCGACGGGGTGCGTTTAGTTGGTCCTCTGGAGCGCGATCAAGGAGCCATCATTTCATTTCTCGTCGACGAAGTGCATCCTCACGACATGGCAACCATTGCCGACTCTCATGGCGTACAAGTGCGGGCTGGGCATCACTGTGTCATGCCGGCGATGAAATCGCTCGGTTTGCCAGCTACGACGCGGTTGAGTTTTGGTTTGTACTCGGTAAGAGCAGACGTTGACCGTCTGCTAGAGGCAATAGAGCGAGCTCGGTCGATGTTTCGATAGGATTTTCCGAAGATTTCCTCTGTGACCACAAAATGATATCTCGCCAATTTGGGGCAGGAATGGTGTATACTCACCAGTATGATTTCTTCACATACAGAGTGCCTTGTTTTTCGGGGGCCAGAAAGATCGCTAGAGAGTTCGAGCTATGTATTTTTCAATCCTGTCGGAGAACCTGGGTGTACCGTTATGGCGGGCTCGTGCGCTGCTCATGAGAGTATTGGAAGTCGGGTGGCATGTCGCCTTGCTTTGGCACATTTCTCTCAAGCATTATTGGATTATTTTACGCGGAATGCTCCCACAAAAAGCAGAGAGGATTCGAGTGTTGCCGCGATAGAAAATGCCTTCCGAGAGGCGAATCGAAGTGTGTATCAATTTGGACACAGCTTGGCTGCGGGAGGACGATTGGCGGCGGTGTTCATGTCGCTTGTTTATATTCCGAATTCTGATGGGGGCGCTTCTTTCTGTGTCGGCAGAGTTGGAAGTGGCCCTGCGTACCTTCTGCGGGAGGGGAGTTTATTTCCTTTTTTTGAGGCAGAAAAAAGTTTAGAGCAAGTACCCACCGAGAATTACCTCGGAACAAACTCTCTCGTTTCTGTTGATATTGCCAACGTGCCTGTTGAGCCGGGCGATAGAGTCTTGCTCTTCTCAGAACGGTTATCTGAAGGAGCGGTGAACGATCTTGAGGTGCTACTCTCAGATGGCAGACCACCATCCTCAATAGAGGAAATAAGTCATGTTCTGTTTAACGATCCAGCGCAAGTGGGATTCAGTTTCTCATTACAAGTGGGACAACCGACAGTTTTTTTACCTGTTTCAGCGAGGATGTAGTGCTACGGATTATCGGATGCCGATAATTTAGCTATTTCCAGTGGCTTCTGAAATTTGTCTTGTGTTAATTACAAGAGGGAGAGAACGGAAAGATTTGCAAGGAGAGGACCTATGCCTTCATTCGATGTCGTAAGTGAAGCGGATCAACACGAAGTGAGAAATGCAGTAGATCAAGCTGTGCGAGAGATGCAGACGCGGTATGACTTTAAGGGAAGCAAGGCGAGTCTTAGTCTTAACGAGCTAGAGATTACCATGCTTGCCGATGATCAGATGCGGCTAAAGGCAGTTGTTGAGATCCTAAAGCTGAAATTGGCAAAGCGTAATGTGAGTTTAAAGTTGTTAGATTTTGAAGAAGCAAAGCCTGCTGGAGGAGATATGCTCCGGCAGATCGTGCGGGTAAAAAATGGGCTGAAGGATGAAGAGCTTCGCAAAATGGTGAAGCTTATAAAGTCGAAGAAGATGAAGGTACAGTCTCAGATCCAAGGAGAGCAGCTCAGGGTAACCGGAAAGAAGCGAGACGATCTCCAATCGGTGATGGCGGTGCTTCGTGAGGAGGCGCCAGATCTTGAGCTCCAGTTCACGAATTTTAGAGATTAGTGCGAACGCTCGGTTATGAATGACAATCTTAACAAGCTGGGAACTGAGGTAAGCCCCTACCTCTTGCAGCATGCTAACAATCCAATCTGGTGGTTTCCGTGGGGAGAAGAGGCGTTTGCCTCTGCCCGTCAGCGGGATTTGCCAGTCTTTCTCTCTATTGGATATTCGACTTGTTATTGGTGTCATGTGATGGAGCAGGAGTGCTTTGAGCACCAGGAAGTAGCGGACGCTTTGAACGGAAAATTTATCTCAATCAAGGTAGACCGAGAGGAGCGCCCCGATATTGACCAGATTTACATGGATGCACTTGTGGGTATGACGGGTCACGGCGGTTGGCCAATGAGTGTTTTCTTAACGGGTGACCGACGGCCGTTTTGGGCGGGCACGTATATTGCGCGCGAGCAGTTCATCCCGCTTCTGAAAGAGGTATCAAGTCGGTGGCAGTCAGATAGAGAGAAGATTGAAGCAGCAGCGGATCGAGTTACTTCGGCTATTCAGTTTGAGACCGCACCAAGTGCTACGGCTCGCACCGAGCCTTTGCAGGCAGCCAGGCGTTCCGTTGAGGAGTCACTAAAGCGTTACGACTCTGTATGGGGTGGCTTTGGACAGGCTCCAAAGTTTCCATCTGCAAGGCTGTTGGACGTCTATGCTGATTTCTATCGTCTGACTGGTGAAGAGGAAGCTCGGGGTGCGCTTGAGTGTTCTCTTGAGCGGATGGCAGCGGGTGGGTTGTATGATCATCTTGGCGGAGGGTTTGCTCGATATTCAGTTGATGCTGAGTGGAAAGTGCCACACTTCGAAAAGATGCTGTATGACAACGCATTACTGGCCACTACGTATCTGAAAGCTGGTAGAGTGCTTGACCGTGATGACTTTCTGGAAGTCGCTCGAGAAACACTTGAGTATCTTGAGACTGAGATGCGTGATGCTGCATGTGGAGCATATTATGCTGCTGAAGATGCGGGGGAAGTTGGTAGAGAGGGTGAGTTTTATCTTTGGGATTATGATGCGTTGAAGCACGCGCTCACGGCTGATGAGTTCTTAGGACTCTCTCAACGCTTTGAGATTCTGCCAGAGGGGAACTTTGAAGGGCGAACGGTTTTATTTCTTCAGAAATTTTCACCGTGGAAGAGCCGATTCCCATTCTCATCGAAGGCAACCTTACAACGGCTTCGCTCTTATCGTGAACGCCCGCATCGGGACACAAAGATCCTCACGGCTTGGAACGGGCTCTTATTAACGGCGCTTGTAGAGGCGGCATTTGTTCTGAATGAGCCGATTTATAAGAAGAGGGCTCAGGAGCTAGGGAGCTTTCTGATAGATCTCGGAGGAGACGCTGATGAGCTCTGTACCAGCTCTGCGAAAGGTGAGAGACGAGGCGGTGTAGGATGTCTGGAGGATTACGCGTTTGTCATCTCAGCTTTGATAGAACTTTTTGAACTGACGGGTCAACCGAAGTGGCTTTTGAAGGCGCGTAATTTTCAGAAAAAGCAGGATGAACTATTTTGGAGTGAGAAGGAGGGGCTGTATAGGTTTAGTGTTGCAGCTGATTTGATCGTAGAGCGATATCCTTTATTCGATGGCCCGATTCCGAGTGGAAATGCGGCGAGCATTTCCAATCTCCACAGATTATCGCTCTATTTTTGGGATGAGACCTTGCGTTTGAAGAGAGAGAGACTTCAGGAGGGATACCAGCGAGTTTTTGAGCGTGCTCCAAGTGCAGCTCCGACGGCTGTTATGGCTGGGTTGAGCGTCTCCAACGGAAAGGAGTTAGTGGTAATGGCAGCTTCCGAAGACGATCGAACCGAAGTCGTAAGAGAATTTGCACCGTTTCGGGCTCAATTGTCGATTTTTGCTGTACTTTCTCACGGGGAGGACTACGCTCTGATTCCAGCCTTGAAAGAGCTTGCTACGGGAGAAAGTGATTCATCCATTTTTTATCTCTGTGAGGACGGGCGGTGCTTGACCCCGAGTCATGATCTGGGCGAGATTAGGGCAAAACTTGAGGAGGAGTAAGGCTAGTGGACCAGTATCTAACACTTGTACGTGATGTTTTAGACAACGGCGCACCTGATGAGGGTGGATTCCGAACTGATAGAACTGGGGTTGGGACTTATTCTGTTTTTGGAAGGCAATTACGTTTCTTAATGGCGGACGGTTTTCCAATGGTCACTACGAAGAAGTTACATTTGCGTTCGATAATCATTGAGTTGCTCTGGTTTCTTAAGGGGAGCACGAATACGAAGTGGCTAAACGAGCGTGGAGTAACGATTTGGGATGAGTGGGCGGATGAATCGGGAGAGCTTGGACCCATTTACGGAAAATTATGGCGGCGTTGGGAGGGGCCAGATGGGGAAGTTGATCAAATAACCAATCTGATTCAAAGGCTCAAGGAGGATCCGTATAGTCGGCGTCACTTAGTGGTTGCGTATAATCCGGCTGATCAACCAAAGGTTTCGCCTCAGGGGTGTCATTCTTTAATGCAGTTTTATGTGAAGGGTGATCGGTTGAGTTTACAGCTTTACCAGCGTTCAGCCGATCTCATGTTGGGGGTTCCCTTTAACATAGCGAGTTACTCTTTATTGTTGATGATGGTAGCGCAGGTAACGAATTTAGTGCCGTATGAGTTCATCCATACCTTTGGTGACGTGCACATTTATTCAAATCATGTTGAGGGGGCAAGAGAGCAGATTAACCGAGAGCCATTGCCGTTACCTCGTGTAACTCTCAACCCTGAAGTCAGAGATATCTTTGAATTCGAGTATGAGGATATTTCGATAGAGGGCTATGAGGCGCATCCGCATATAAAGTTCAAGATAGCGGTATAGGAGTATCGCTCGCAAAACGTACGCACCGTAGAAATCCATGGACTAGATCCGAGGAGATTTGCCACTCTTTCGAGATCCGTGAGAGCACGCATCACTTCGTCTGCATTCTCGAACTGAATCAAAGATATCCAGTCGAAAGTTTTTTTAGCTCTTATTCCTCGTTCTGAACAAGTTTACCAACATCAAATAATCAATCATACCAGCCGTTTCTGCTCGGTACGTGTTACGATTATGGTTTGATCGTAAGACGAGGCTACGTTTATCTGTTGATTTATAAGTCCCTGAATTTTTTTGGGCTTTGAGATGAATGAGTGCTTCGAGCCTTTTCTCTATGAAATTCAATTTGATTAGAGGTATTCAATAGCTATTATATTGCTGGGGTTTTGGTGGGGATTTCTTGGGCATTCAGGTGAAGTTTAGCGTCGCTGATAGTAGCTGCTGATAGTAGCAACTGTACAGAGTGAATACTTCGCATTACTGGCACTCCCGTCCCATTCTCTTAGAAACCTTACGCAGTGAGAAGAGTCCGCGAGGGAAGACTTTTGCGGTGGTAGTATTAAGTACGGAGAGCTCTTACAAATGTTCCAGCGATTGATTATTCTTATTTTTATTTCTTTCGTCCCATTCTTATTTTCATGCCCCTCTTTTGCTCAAACAGGGAACGCTTACGAGACCCTCTACACCTTTAATGGTGATGATGCACAGGATTGGCTTGGCTATTCAGTCTCAGGTGCGGGTGATGTGAATGGGGATGGATATGATGATCTGATTGTCGGAGCTTGGGGAGACGAAAATAACGGATTCTTGTCTGGTAGTGCGCGTGTTCTTTCTGGGTTTGATGGCGCAATTCTCTATACCTACAACGGAGGGAGTGCTGATGACAGATTCGGCTATTCGGTCTCAGGAGCAGGCGATGTGAACGGTGATGGGTTTGATGATTTCATTGTTGGAGCTCCACTGACTGGTAGTTCCAATACAGGTAGTGCACGAGTCTACTCAGGTTTTGATGGCACAATCCTCCATGGATTTGGAGGAGGAGTCGTCAATAGCTACTTCGGCTGGTCAGTCTCAGGAGCAGGGGATGTGAACGGTGACGGCTTTGCAGATTTAATTATTGGAGCCCCTAACGATGACAGCACTGGAAACAACAACGCTGGTAGAGCCACAGTCTACTCAGGCTTTAATGGCACGGTTCTCTACTCTTACGTTGGCGATAATGTAGATGATTCATTCGGGAGATCCGTTTCAGATGCAGGCGATGTAAACGGTGACGGCTTTGGGGACTTTATGGTCGGAGCTAATGGAGATGATAATAATGGCTCGCTTTCTGGAAGTGTAAAAGTCTATTCAGGATTTGATGGTTCCGTACTTTATGCGTTAGATGGTGATAGTGGAGGGATTCACTTCGGCTGGTCCGTCTCAGGTGCGGGCGATGTTAATGGCGATGGCTTTGATGATTTTATCGTA
>RFPC01000059.1 GCA_009926305.1 bacterium | reverse complement strand
AAACCATTCTATCCGTGTTATAGGTAGGCGTGGGATGGTCCCGCTGCATTAAAAGGAATAACAAATGTCCACTGCTATTTTTGGTTCCGAGAACACTGAGTCTTCGATTCAGGTTGTTCGTTCTACCATGTCTGTGTCCCTCGATGAGAGTGGCACTCCTGTTGTCTCTTTCGCGACTAATCGCGGCAAGGGAACTGGTGCCCAGGTCATTCCTGTTGCACAGTTTCGGGAGGCTGTAGAGTGCCTTCAGGGCTTCGTAGAGACTGGGTTTGAGTCCGAGGCTTCCGAGCCTTCTGTGGCTGATACCATTCGCTCTACCATCTCCTGCTCTGATGGTATGGTTTCTTTCCGAGTTCGTTCCGGTAAGGGTGCTAAGCCCGCTCGTATTCCGGCGGATGTTTTCTCGGAAGTTATCTCCCTTCTGGCCTCCACTGTTGGCGCTGTTGAGTCGGCTGGAGCCTCCGTTGCTCCCGCCTCTGATGACTCCGCAGAGTCTGACGACAGCTAGATAATCAAAGGGACCATAACCTAGAAACCCCTCACAGTAAATAGGCTGTGAGGGGTTTCTTTATTGGGGATGTAAAGTTTTTGCCCGTATTAGGCAGAAATAAATTATGAATACATATGGGATGGATCAAATAGATCTTCGTATTCATCTGAAAATGAATCAAATTGTTTTGCTTCATTTTTATAAGAGTAAATACCTAGTGCTTGCTGCTTGGCATAGTCCATCGCTGCATCTGAAGACTCAGTGCTAAATTGAATTATATTATTCATATCATCCATATGAGTTGAGCCAATCTTATCAAACTCGACTAATGCATCAAATCTATTTCCTAAAATATCTTTAAATCTTAGTCTAAGATTTCCTGAGTTTGGAATTTGAGAAAAAATTTCATCAGAATAAATGTCTTTGTTTTCTACATCTATATCGTTAATAAAAGTTAGCTGAAACTCATCAGCCTGAGCCATCTTTCTTATAATAAAATCTAGATGATCAGCTTCTTTTCTCAGGCCCTTTTGATCTAGGTGATTGGCTATTTTAACTAGTTCTTTTAACATCTTGCATCTCCAATTAAAATGTCATTTATTTTAATTAAAGTATTAGCAGAAAGGGGATGTAAAGTTTTTGCCCCTGGCGACTACCAACTGGTAGTCGCTTCCTCTACTTGGCAGAAGCCAAATTCCTCCGCCAAGTTAATATAGTGATGATAATTAGTGATAGCATGATTTTCTCCGCCTTCCTCCCACCTAGAATACCATGCCAAAGCAATCTTTAAATAATTTGGCATATCGCATCTAACTCTTCCCGTAGAGTAGATGCCAAGTTTAAACATTAACTTTTCTTCTTTCGACATTTTCTTATCTTTAAAATGATCGGGGTGGCAGGGCTCAAACCTGCGGCCTCCGCATCCCAAATGCGGCACGCTATCAACTGCGCCACACCCCGCTATTAATAGATTAATGAATGGCACACTTTAACCGGTGTGCCAGCGGGTTTCTACCGTGAAGTGTGGGCAGAAAGGCTCGGCTTGCAATAACTTCTGTTAGAAAGCCTCGTCCTATTATCTAACACCGCTAAGCATTAGACTTCCAACATCATTAGCGCGACCCGCTCACGGGTGAGTGCCCTACTGACAAAGGCGTCCGAGATCTACTTCTCGGCATGTAGCCTTCCGTTTTAGCGATTAGTTTCAAGCCAATTTCTCGGACCCTATGTTGGTGGTGAGCTTGAAAATTCCTCAAGTATATAGTATAATATACATACTTTCAGCAAGAGGAAACTATGAAAATTTGTTCTAAGTGTAAGGTTGAAAAACCTTTTTGCGACTTTCATAAACGTTCAGATAGTCATGATGGATATCGAAGCCAATGCAAAGAGTGTAAAAATTCTGCTAAAAGCAAGTGGCAAAAAGCCAATGCTGAAAAAGCAAGAATGTATAACAAAAAGCATCGACAGGAAAATTCTGAATATCATGCTGAAAGATATAGAGAATGGGCTAAAGAAAACCCAGAGTACTTTCAGACATCTGAATACAAAGAAAAGCGAAAGGCATGGGAATCTTCAGAAAGCGGAAAAGCTTGTCGCCGTGCTGCATCGAAAAGATATCGTGAAACTGAAAATGGTAAAGCACGAATCTACATAAAGAATGCCAACTACAGAGCACGGAGAAGACTAGCAGAAGGAAGCTTTACGTTAGAAGAATGGGAAGCCCTTTGCGAAAGCTATGGAAATGTTTGTTGTCATTCTGGTTGCAACGAAACAAACTTGACAGTAGACCATATTGTTCCGCTTTCAAAAGGCGGAACAAATGATATTTCTAATTTGCAACCTTTATGTAGAAGTCACAACTCTAGTAAGGGTGCTAAAGAAATCAATTACCTTAAAGAGTAAGAGTGCCGCTCTCGACCGGCATGACCATTACAGTTCCAAGACCCCTGCTTAACGGCTATAAAAGATTTAACTCTTTCTATATGTGTCCCCGCAGTTTCCGGGAGCACACTTTTACCGGTGTGCCAGCGGTTGTGCCGGTTATTGAATATCCACCCACCGGCAGTCCTTTTAGTTTCGAATTACCCCATGACTTTACTGGCGCATGGTTACCAAGCACACTTTTAAAGCAATACCTACATCGTCTAGCGGATTCAGCATCCTTATCCCGTGTGCCAGGGGAGAAATTACCAGAGGAGTATTCCCTACTAACGTTACTTCAAAACACTAATAACATAAGTTGTGCTTTCATGTTTCTTTTTACGACTTTTGGTTTTGTATTTCTCCTCCAACCCGTCACCGGGTGCGATACTAAATAACTCTTCAGCTACTTTTCTCGTGGTAGTGTTCATCTTTGGTACTCCCAACGGGATTCGAACCCGTGTTGCCGGGATGAAAACCCGGTGTCCTGACCTGACTAGACGATAGGAGCACTTGTCTATTATTTTTAAAGTGGCGCTTCCGGTAGGACTCGAACCTACAATCGATCGGTTAACAGCCGATTGCATTAACCATTATGCTACAGAAGCGTAGTAAAAAATCCGTTTGGAAGCCACTCCAAATAAACCCTAATGAATCTTACATCATCTTCACTCCGTGAGTCACCGAAGGCTTTGTACCGGGCAGAAAGTTATTATACTAAATTTCAAATAGTTTGGTTGGGGTACTAGGACTTGAACCTAGAGAAGTGGAACCAAAATCCACTGTGTTGCCAATTACACCATACCCCAATGACGCTTAATCCACCAAGGGAGTTGCGGTAATATAAACCGGTGGGAACTCCATATACTCTACATTCTCTGCTCCATCAGCATCCGTGCTAACAAAGAATCCAAGCATAAGAGAGGTGGCAACAACAATGGCTACAAAGATAGAGAGCCATTTAAGAGAGAAGAGGGGTTCATCAAACTTAATCATTTTATTTCCATTATTTATCGCAAAGCCCAGTTCGGGCAAAAATTTAAGATGGGACCTGTGGGGCTCGAACCCACGACCAGCGGATTAAAAGTCCGATGCTCTACCAACTGAGCTAAGGTCCCGTTTAAAGCGAAATCACATTATACTCTAATGCGTCACAAAGGTCAACATCAATTAACTCTCCAACAAGTTCTCCTGTGTCAACCTCATCTTTGAGAAGAAGTAACTCAAATCCATCAAACTTGCAACAGTCTTTATAGACTTGAGTTACTCTTCCCGTCCAGCCATTTGAGTGAACAATATCGCCAACCTTAAAAGTCATCAATCTCTGCACACTCAAAGTAAAAGCTTCCAAAGTCTGCGTGCTCAACCGCAAAAGGGTGACAACTGGCTTCTACGTGTTCAAGCCAAAGAGAGGACCTCTCTCCATGAACAATAATTCCTCCAAGAGCAGCGCCAAAGGCAAAGGCTACAGCCGAACAAATTACTGCAAAAATCTGCATTTCCCAAACTGCTTTATCGGTCATGCTACCTCCCGCACCTACTTATAACACGGATGGAATGATTTTAGGAAAATTGGTTACGCTGCGATTGCAGAACTAACAGCAGCGTAACGCTCTCCGCCAATAGTCTCCATCATAATCCCCTCTGGAGTGAAGTCCTTTCCGGCAAGGAGTGACTTCATAATCGAAGGAGAGAATCCAGAGACAAGCGCAGTTCCATCCTCTCGGAAGGTAACCGGAACATTGCCAGTGCGAGCATTGAGATTCCAGAAAACAATCTTGGGAACCTCGTAGCCTGCCGCGCTGTAAGCGTGGCGGACATGCTCCATTGAAGTAGAGTTAGGATCTACACCCTGATTGAACTCCATATCCGAAAGAATGAGAATTACATTCGGCATGTCACTCTGCATAACACGGTTGCGCTTTGCGTGAGAAAGAATCACATCAAAGGTGCCGTTGAGATTTGTGGACATACCCCACTTCGCAGACGAGATAGAGTAAACACGCTCGGAGAGTGTGTCTCCACGAACAATCTGCATAGTAGGCTTCTCCGAGAAGGTAACAAAGCAGTTCTTGAAAGGACCGTTGTTACGCTCTGCAACGTAAAGCCCAAGAGAGACAGAAACCTGAATAGGCTTAACGCTGGTTTCCATTCCGTATCCACCGTACATAGAGCCGGAAGTATCAACAACCGGAAGAATACGGTAAGGATTGTTCATAAGCCAGTTAGGCAGAGCATTCCACTGTGCCTCGGAGACAGGAGGAATTGCCGCCTGCTGATACTCGGAAATGTAACTTCCAATAATCTCGTGAGGGTAGATTGCACCCGCGTTTACCTTCTCGGTTCCTGCGGCGAGTCCTTCCTCATAAGAAGCCCAGCGCTCCTCGGAGTGACGCTTAAACGCACCCTTGTAGATACGCATAGCCTGCGAGGGAACATGACCGTACTCAATGCCGTCCCAATCACCAGAACACATCTGGTTTTCAACCACCTGGGTAAGACCAGAGAGAAGCTTGCGGTAAGCCTTGGGAGAAAGGCCCATGTACTTGCGAATCTTACGTGCAATTGCACCCTTAGAGGACTTCTCTCGCGGCATCCACTTTGCACACAGAGCGTCACCAGAACGCAGAGCAGAAGTGATAACAGAGAGGGCTACAAACTCACAGGGAGCAATCTCATTGTTGGGGCTAATAAAGAGGAGAAGATCATCCCAGCGACCGTACTCTGGAATGAGCGGAATAAGCCTGGACATAACCTCTGTATGAGAGCCTGCAAGGTGCTGACACACCGTGCGGAAAGTACGACGCTCGCCCGTACCCTGACGAATATCACGAGCCCAGAAAAGAACCTTGAGAGCCTGCTCTGGGTTGTGCTCCAATGCGGACACAAACGTGCTCACAATGTTGGACTCTTCCCACCCACGCATAGCGCCAATCTGAAAGAACAGATCAACAACAGGGTTGAGAGAAGAAGCGTTAGTGGCCCCACCGTTGAGGGTGGTAGAAGCGTTAGTCATAGACTGGACAAGCGGGTTCATGGATTTCCTCTCTGGATGCATTTACTAGATTAATGGTTTAGTAAAAGGATTGCTGTTAGCATCCTAAGTTAGACAAAACAGGGTAGGTAGACATCTATTTATTTAACTCTCTTATGCCTTCCTGCGAGAGCTTGATACACACGCGAACGAGCGTATCCCTTCATTATAAGAAGATTGCTGTAACTACCCTAAAAGAATACTGGAAGCATTTACTTTTTGACTCTTATTTAAGTAAAGGTTGCTGTTAGCTTCCAAAAAGAACAAGAATAATGCGGGAAACATTATACGATTGGAGTCGAACCAATTTCTCCAGGCTCATCACCTGACGCATTCCCCAATGCTACGTTCGTTGATTATGGTACGAAAGATTAATTGCTGTTAGTTTCCCTGATTAACTGGGTGCATTTTACTTTAATTGCTTGGTAAGTAAAGACTGCTGTTAGCACCCAAAGCAAAAGTGAGAAAAGGCAACCCCAAGCATTAACTGGAGCTATTTAATTCAACTGCCTGCCGCTGATAACCTTCTCTACACTAATATGGTAGGGAGCCTCGGACTCGAACCGAGAACCTGCCGTGTATGAGACGGATGCTCTAACCTGATTGAGCTAACTCCCCTCGACTCCACACAACCTAACCACCGGGGCGGGTTGCGTCAACAAAAATTTTAATTCCCCAAATAAAGTCTGTGCAAATCGCCATCTGAATCAAACCAAAACACTCTCTTTACTTTTTTCCTCTTTAGGAGTGCCATACAACCTCTGCATGGCTTTGAGGAAGTAAGGTTTTCTACTTTATTTGTAATCCTTACAGAAAGAAGAGAAGAACCGTAAATCTGGTCTGACCTTAGACCTTTTAGGCAATCTCTTTCTGCATGAATTGAAAACTGCCTTGTATCTCCTCCCGGCATATGAACCGGAAAGTTATAACCCGTTTGAAGAATTTTTCCATCCTTCCATAGAACGGCTCCATGACGATATTGCATTGGAGACTTTCGGGCCTGACAGATTGCCAACTCTACAATGCCATCTTTGGCACCCTGACCCCCTGCACCTACCTATAACACGGATGGAATGATTTTAGAAAAAAATGAGAAGGAGTACCAGAAGCGGGACTCGAACCCGCAAGGCCAAAGGCCGGGAGATTTTAAGTCTCCTGTGTATACCGATTCCACCATTCTGGCGTCTCATCCTCCCTGCACCTACCTATAACACGGATAGGATCATTTTAGAAAAAAATAAATCAAAGCGTTAGACGGCTTTGTGATCTTTTTGCCCGGTCAGCCGGGCATCTTTAAAAAGATTTCTTCCCACAAGGAATCTGTATAATGAGTCCTTCCTTCGATTGCATCAACTTCCTCGGAATAAGTTCCATGATAGCCATCAAGAAGATCTCTATAAGCATCTTTAGTCTCTTCTGAGATCTTGTCCGATTTAATTGCCTCCTGGGCAATTAAAATTTTAATTGGCAGTCTTTTCATTCTTTGGCCTCATACTTTTTTGTTCTTACGCCAGCTGCATCTAGAATATCTAAACCTGAGCGATCTCTATAATCATCCAAATAAATAAGCTCAGATATTCCGCCATTAATGATAGCCTTAGCACAAACGGAGCATGGAGATAGGGTAACATAAATCTTTTTCTCCTTATGGCAAGAAAAATTCATTTTAATCAAGGCGTTAACCTCGGCATGAATAAACTCTGACTTACCGGGTACTAAAGATTTTACTTTATTTGGTCCGCCAGCCCAATCTCCATTATAACCAATTCCAAGAACTTGGGTATTATCCGCAGTTACAATAACTGCACCAACTTTATTTCTTGGGTCATAAGACCTTTTGGATATCTCTTTTGCTAGAGATATCCAAATAGAATCCCAGCTTGGACGATCCATTAATATTCCTGATAAGTTTCTGGATCAATAATCTGAGCTTGGCGAGGCCGGGGCAAAATCTTCACTGGAGCATGAACAAACAGAAATACACTGCCATAATTTTGAACTCCAATGTTGCCAGAGCAATAAGAACATGAGAATTCATCACCGCAACAAACATTCGAAAGAATGGACTCATTGCAATGAGGGCAGGTTCCAGAAAAGGAACCTGCTGCATTTCGGGTTGCAATCTCTGCGCGCATCAGTCCTCGTCCTCTTCTACATGAACGGTGTAAGAAAGTGATCCATCCTGAACAAGCTCTTGAATGTAAGCTACAATTACTTCCTCCAACTCTTCTGGATCATACTTCTCAATGAATTCTAGCTCAATTGTAATGCGCATGTTACTCTTCCTTTGGCTCAATTACCCCGTATAGGGCTTTCATCAAATCATTAATCTCTGAATAAGCCCAGCCAGGTACTGCAATCCGCTCATCGGGCACACCCATAATCTCTTCGAGAATAGTTTGGCGATAATTCTCGACAGCGCGTTGGATGAAATTTATCTGAAGTTCAGTCATTACGCCCTCCTAACAGGCAGCCCAGCCACCAACAACCCAGCCAATTTCTTTAGATGGAGCGGGCTTTTGAGCTTCTTCCAAAGCCTTCTCAGCCTTTTCTACTCGCTCATTTAACTTAACCAACTTTGCTTTTGCAGAGTTAGAGAGAAGAGGGTGAGAACAAAGAGGACACTCGGGAAGCCTTCCGTAGTTAATAGAGTAATGACTTCCAAGGGAAGTAAAGCGAGAACTAGCAAAATGCTTTCTGCTCAACTTGGAGCCACAACCCTTGCATCCAACCAACTCAGAGCTTCTGCCGAGAAAGGCTTTAACCTCCTCGTTCATGAACTCCATCTTTTTCTTTTTTTCCTGCATCAGCTTTTCTTTGGCGCGCTGAATCTTTGCCTTAGCACGCTCCCCAGAAGCCTTTGGAAGATAAAAAGAACAAGCGTATGGGCTTCCCCACTTTCGGTGATTGTTAATCACCCAGTTATAAGCCTCTTCCTCAGAAGAGAAGAGCTTATTGTAAAAGTTTACATGCTTACCCATAGTCGTTGCGTTTCCGGCCAGAACCAGACTCGTAAGCATCTTCTTCACAAAGAGAAGCCCAGGCGGAAGAAACCTTTTCTCGCGAAGAGAATCTATAAGTAACCGTGTATGAGTGAGCGCCCATGTTAAACTCCTAGTTTATTGTATCGGGCAGAAACTTAAAAGATTTTAACCGAACTCTTTCTATCGGAAGTAGAGTCGCCAGCCTGGATAACCATTTCTCCTCCACACACCCTATGAATGTAAGAGGAATACTTTGGCCTACGCTTGTATCCGTATGTGTACCCGCACTTAAGGCAGGTTGCTGTGTACTTTACCTTTCGAGCAACAGCAGAAGTATCGTAATTATGACAACGATGATTCTTTCTAACACCAGTGATGCGAGTCATTTCGCGCTGAAACATAGGTCCGTGTCCGCGCTCATTGTACTTGTGTACAAGGTAAGCATGAACCATTTCGTGAATAAGAGTAGCCTTAACTTCTTCGATTGGAAAACCATTAGATTCAAAAAGTCTAAGGCTCAAATCAATCTTATAAGGAGTAAGGTTTCCTCCCCTACTACGATAGCGACAGTAACCAGCAGTCGTAGTCATTCTGCTGTTCCACACAACAGGAATGGTAGGAATCTCGGAGTTAAAATGAAGTTCATTCAACTCCTCAAACATACTGGTAATGTTTGGCCTACTTTCATCTGCAAAGATTCTCATTTGAATGACCTGTGTGTGAGCGTGTCTGAATGTTAAAGAGTAAAATGGCGCACCCGGTAGGGCTCGAACCTACGACCCACGGCTTAGAAGGCCGTTGCTCTATCCAACTGAGCTACGGGTGCTTATCTGCCATTCTATATAGCCGGGATATTACTTCCCGTCTACCTTTTTTTCAGAAAAAATCTAAGGTCGAAAATTCTCTGGAACATAAGGGATGAAGTGCTGCCGAGTAAGGCGGTCTAGAATAGACTCGTGAACCTCCCAGCGAGCACCACCGGGATTGCGGATAACATGATCGTATGTTTCCATGCGTCCAAGTGCAATCTCTCGACCACGCCGCTTACTAAACTGATCCTCTGGTCGGCAGAAAGCAGCACCATAAACAACCGAGTTATCTCCCTGCCGTCGATAAGCAATCGTTACATTGTAACGCTTTGTTCGATGATAAAAGAAACAAGCTGGACGTGCAGGAATACCATCCACATCTTCGGGCAAAAGAGTTACTTCTCTTACTGCGTTCATAACTTTTGCGTGATCAAGAAGGGAATCAATCATCTTTCGCATTTTTATCTCCTACGGATTAAAGGCAACCAACAATGTGGTACATAACGTGATAATCTTCTGGATTAGAAGTCTTTGCAACCCACTCTCTAGCCTTTTCCATAGCCTCTTTAATAGTTAGATCACTTCCTGTAAACCAAGAGGGTCCAACATTAGTTTGAGTTTTAGAGTTCCAAATGTCAATCACGTACATGTTCACACCTATGCTTCTGCGGCTACAAATGATTCTGCAATACTAGAGTAAAACCAAGTCTTTCCCATAGCACTGGCTTGAATATCAAAGTCATCAATGTCGCTATTGTAAGTAACTTCGATAAGACCCTTATTGTACATATCTAAAAGGGCGCGATTCTGCTCTGCCAAATGAGGCTCTTCTTCAATCTTTCGATTGATAAATTCTTCAAAGGTTGGTTCATTCATTCTTCACTCTCCTCATATTCAATTTCACCTTCCCACTGGTCCAAGCACTCACCATTACTATAGATGGCTCTTCCCTCATAACCCATGCCCTCTTCTCGATAACTAATCTCAAAGGAGAGATCCGGCCACTCTTTTGTCAGATGTTCAATGATAGCGATTGGTGGGGACCAAGCAGTATGAAATTCATACTGAATGTAATTCGTATGCACGTCCGCGTAAGAAACGTCAGGCTCCCACTTTGTTCCCCAATTATCAACCTGCCAACTGTAACCTCCACAACCAGGGTACTCAACACCCAAGGCTTCTGCGGTTTTCTTTGCTACACCATTATCAAAGCCAAGGCGACGAATAAGGTCAGGAACAGGACACAAAGCATGGAAAGAAAGGTCCGAAACTTCACCTGGCTCTGGCAGATTAGATGCAATCGCAGCAATCCTAACATCATCCAAAGTCTCCCAGTTTTCTCCATGAAAAGAATTATAACTTGAAGTGTGACCCTTTGCCTTTTGGGCAAAAGCCTTGATTTTATCAGCAGGCCCAGTTACTTCCAGAGTATTGAAACACCAGTTAGGCATGATTCACCTCAATCAGTAATTGCATCTTTCGCAGAAGAGACGGCACTATCAGCAGCATTCTTTACAGAGCTTGCAGTAGTCGGGTTTGATGCAGCCCAATAAGCCCCAACAAACAGGATAACTGCACAAAGAAGAATCCTTCCAAGCGTTTTCATTATCCCTCCCGCTCGCGCTCAACACGCGAAAAGATGAAACTTGCTTCGAGCTTCTTTTCGCGCTCGATAATCTCCTGACTCCGATGGCTACCAGAGATAGCCTTATCCTCGTGATAAGCACGACGAGCAGCCTTTTCCTGGTCCTTTTTTGTGGCTTCGCGGAGGCGAATAATCTCGCCTCCATTATCAAGGAAAGCCTGGATTGCAGCCTCGGACTCTTCGCGAGTCATTTTACGGTTGTAACTCATTTGAACCTCCTAAAAGATAGAGATAGAGTTAGAGTTAGACTTCTTCTTTGCACGAGACTTACGACGAGGCTTTTCGGTTTCCTCTGTAAAGTCGTCAGACTCATCTTCTACTTCAATCTTACGAGAGAAAACAGACCTATCATAACCCTGCTCAAGTCCAGCCGAAAGAAGCTGCGGATAGATACAGAGTGGGGCGCGAGTATTATTGCCAGGATAGTAACGAGAAACCTCGCTTTGCCCACCCCTTGATGCACCGTACCAATCGCCATTCAGAAAGTTGTAAACATCATCACCAAATCTTACGCTAACCAAAATGCACCTCCTGCACTCGTTAGGTTACTTACCTTGCCTGCACCTACCTATAACACGGATGGAATGGTTTTAGAAAAAAAGAAAGCCGCTATTACTTCTTCTTGTCAGATTTTTGCCCTGGCGGCGGCCCTTAGATATTTTTTCCGCATCATTCTTTCCGTGTTATAGGTAAGCGTGAGGGAATGGACCCTCGGAGGAAAAAGAAAATGACCAACATTTTTACTGATTCCCACGATGAGAGCCCCATTACTATTATTAAGCAGACCATGTCAGTCTCGCTTTCTGATGATGGTGTTCCGATGGTCAGTTTTGCCACTAATCGTGGCAAAGGCTCGGGAGCGCAGTCCATGCCAATTGCTGAATTTGCGGATTATGTTTCCGCTCTGGAAGCGATTGTAGAGTCCGGTATCCCGGAGGAAGAGAACCGCACTTACACGGCGGCTGAAATGGTGCAGCGCACTATCAGTCAGACCGATGGTGTTATCTCCTTCCGAGTTCGGGATGGGAAGGGTTCAAAGCCCGCAAAGATTCCAACTGATTCGTTCTCTGAAACTGTTGAGCTTCTTCGGTCAACGGTGGATGCAGTAAAGAGTGCCGGGGACTCACTCTCTAAATAAAGCCCCCACTACCTCCTGCACTTAGGCCAGAGGGTTAGCCGCCCTCTGGCCTTCTGCTTTTTAGCATGTAAATTTTTTGCCCGTTATGAGTTATCCTGAACAAACTCATAAAGATTCTTGGCTAAAGCTTTTATCTCATCTGCAGTAGGAGGCGGAATATCTCTCATCGTTCTTCCTTCTGCTGTAGCAATCTTTTCTTCTAAATTAAATCTTGAATGCCACTGCTGATAAAGCATATTTTGTGCATCCCTTAAAAGATTAAACCTTAGTTCATAAGGACTCATTTTATTCTCCTGTGTGTATTGTGTGTGTTAAAGGTAATGATGAAATTCATCATTACCTTTTTATTTTACCATAAAAGCCCGAGCTCGCCGGGCAAAAAATTGACATAAAAAAGAGAACCTTACTCACCATGCGGTGAGTAAGGCTTTTGATTACCGGAGATAATAGCGACCAAGTTTCCTTTATCTCCGCTATCTTTCATTAGCTTTCTGGCTCTTTCAAATGCTCTATGCCTATCGTGTGAGGCAATAAACACAAAATAACCAGAAAGAATACCGCCCTTAGTTGTAATGGCTGTCCATGTCATAGTTCTGAACACATCTCCTGTCTAATATCATTGTGAATAGGCCAAGGTTCTGACAAAAGAGCGGTTACACGACGAACAGCAGCTTTGCTATGACCACCAATGTTCCAACTGCGAATATCTTCTACATCTAGACCATCATGACCACAATAATTGATTCCATTCTTCCAGTTATAAATGGTGGCAATCTCTCCGTCAGAAAAGCGGATAACCCATTCTGCATCAACCTTGTAACCATCGCCAGTGCAAGGCTTTCCAAAGATGCGAACAATATCTTTATATCCGCATGATATATAGCCTTGAAGACAAGTTCCGGTAGATGAAACATCTGAATTATTATGAGTTTCAAACCCCATTTTTACCCCTGGTCCTAATAATTTATAAGTTTGTTTCTAAAGCTCTTAACAGGGTCTCTCCCATAAAACGGTGTTGGAAGAAGTCTGTTCTCGGTATTATTTATATCTCTGCCCTCAATATCAGTAAAGCCAATTCTAATGAAAGTTCTTTGCTTACCATTTGAGGCCGGATTGCGACGATGCAAACAAAAGGGAGTGAAAAGAAGCCACTCTCTTTCTGGTGCCGTTTGAATCTCCGAATCAGACAAGGCTTTTTCTGCAAAAGAGAAAAGATTATGAACCCTTGGGTTAAAGTCTTCCGGCCAATCAATATGACCAACTTTGTACTGCGGACCAGTATGACTTACCCAAACATAGTTTCTTTCAGGAATTAACTCTGTGCGAAAACTAGCACCATCAAAGTGCCACTCATCATCCGTCTTTGTTTCGCACAAGCCATGCCTAACAGTAACATAGCACCAAGAATCTTTAATTCCAGAGAGTTCGTAATCCACAATGCTTGCTTGAAGAATCTGTTCCTTCAACCAAGACAGGCTTGATGGAATATAAAATCCACCATACTTTGGTCTCACAAGCATCCTTAGAATCATTTGCTTATTGCTAGGCGCATGATACAGGGATGGTTGTGAGATATTATCAGCACAGATAATATGCGGAGAATCAATGCGGCTAAAGTCACTCATAGTCTTTAGCCTTTGAAAGTTACGCATATTACACCTCTATTGTGCGTGATAATCTACATTAGATACTTCTTTATCCCAACACGCTCGGCACGGACCACACCTATTACCTCGGGTATAGGCCCGACATTCCTCACCAACACCAGCCTGAACAGTCGAGGTAAGATATCCGGCCATAGACCGGGGCGGCTCCTGCTCAATCATAGGAGCAGAGAGGCGAATAACCAAGTTTTCTGGCCAGTCCTCAACCTCTGACATAACCTGCTTTACAAGTTTAGTTTCCTTGGTAGGAACCCAGAAGTAAACCCACGGCAGATTACGGGCCACCTGAACCCATGACATAAGGTGGTGTCTATCCTGCAAATCTCCAGAGTCATGGACCCGGAAGTAAGGGTCGTCTCTATCGGTATAATGACCGATAAGCAGAGTCATAGCCTCAACCCACAGTGGGTGAGAAAGAGCCTGATAGCGAGCCTCGTGTGCGGCCTTTACAACGGGGTACTGATAGTTATTCCGAAAGGCATAACACTTGGAGCAGACCGAACCCGGAACCCTTGCCAACTTGGAGCCTACCTTGCAGCGACTAGCCGAGATAGACGTAGAGTAACCGGGCATTTTAGACGGCTTTCCAAGGCCACTTGCATGGCCTGTAATCTGCTTTGCTTCTTTGAGATTCATTCGCTTCCTCCCTGCAACTACCTATAACACGGATAGAATGGTTTTCAGAAAAATATGTCTCGCTTTTGCCCGAGGAGGGAGGGTGTTACCCCTCCCTCCATTTATCAAGCCTTCTTTACAGAACCCTTGAACTTCACACCACCCTTTGCAGGGATAAGCGGAAGGTTTCCAACAATCTCGCTTTCAAACAGAGCAGAACACTCGTCAAAGAGAGCCTGATGCTCCGCGTCAAGCGAATTGTAAAGAGTCTGGAAAGCAGCCTTGTCAAGCGAGCCAATCTGGTTCCACTTTTCAATGATCTGACGCGGAGAATGATTCCGAGTCACACCAGAGGAAACAAGCAGCATAATCATGCTCGCGGACGTGCGCGCACGATTGGTTGCGCGGCGGCTACTACCCGCACCACGGGTAACCTCACCCTTGACATGAACGGTAAAGTCAACCGCTTCAGAGGTCAGGTCAGGAAGCGCAGAAACATCGTTGCAATCTGCAATACGAATAGCCTGCGCCAAAGCCATAGCTTCAACAGGAGAGAGGTCATTAGGAGTCTTGGACATAGTGTCTTATCCTTGCTTTTTAGTTAGAGGGTTTGGCGGTCATCGCTACCCTCGCCTACTTATAACACGGATGGAATG